>JAHZJZ010000315.1 GCA_022600655.1 Campylobacterota bacterium
CAAACTATGAGTGAAGAGGAGTTGGCTGGATACAAAGGGAACGATGAGAAAATCAACGAACTTAGAGATTCAGTAAGAGAAGATGCAACAAACTCTGTAAAAGCTACTTTCCTTGTTGATGCATTGGCTAGAAAAGAGGGAATTGAAGTAAATGATCAAGAGGTTTCTCAAACTATCTACTACGAAGCGATGATGAGTGGTCAAGACCCTCAACAAGTTATTGAGTATTACCAAACAAACAATCTTCTTCCAGCTATTAAAATGGGAATGATTGAAGATAAACTATTTTCAAAAATTATCGGTTTAGATAAATAATTTAGACTATCCTCTCTTTAAGTGGGCATCAATTGCCCACACTACACAATACATTTCTAAGTAAAAAAAGTGTATTCTCCAAATAGTAAATTAATAAATATATAAAAGGTACAAATAATGAGTTATATTCCTTACGTTGTAGAGCAAACTGGTCGTGGTGAACGAAGTTATGATATCTACTCAAGACTGTTAAAAGATAGAATTATTATGTTAAGTGGTGAGGTAAATGACCAAGTTGCTTCAACCATTGTTGCACAACTTCTTTTCCTAGAAGCACAAGATCCAGATAAAGATATCTATTTTTACATCAACTCTCCAGGTGGGGTGATTACCTCTGGTTTCTCTATGTTTGATACCATGAACTACATTAAACCTGATGTCGTTACCATCTGTATTGGTCAGGCAGCTTCTATGGGTGCTTTCTTATTGGCAGCGGGGGAAAAAGGTAAACGTTACGCTTTACCAAACTCACGAATCATGATACACCAACCTTTAGGTGGAGCACAAGGTCAATCAACAGATATTCAGATTCAAGCTCAAGAGATTCAAAGAATGAAAGACACGCTCAATGAGATTTTGGCTGAACGTACAGGTAAAACAGCTAAACGAATTGAGAAAGATACTGAAAGAGATAACTTTATGTCAGCACCAGAGGCTGTAGAGTACGGACTTATCGACCAAGTATTAACAAAGAGTTTTAACTAAGGCTCTCTGATGGTTCGCGATATAGTCATCTACCCAGACAAACGACTGAAACTCATCTCTAAAGAGGTTACAAGCTTTGATAAAGAGCTACACAGCCTACTTGATGATATGTATGATACCATGATAGCTAAAAAAGGTGTCGGCTTAGCTGCCATACAAGTAGGGGTTGATAAACGGGCTTTAATCATCAATATCCCTACAGAGGACAGTGATGATGCTGAACAACCAAAAGAGAATACTTTAGAGATAATCAACCCTATATTTATCGAGAAAGATGGTTCATGTAAATATCAAGAGGGTTGCCTTAGTGTTCCAGGTATCTATGAAGATGTTGAACGTGCAAAACATGTTAAAATAGAGTATCATGACCGTCATGGTAATCTAAATACCATTGATAATGATGAGTTTTTAGCCATTGCCATTCAACATGAAGTCGACCACCTAGATGGTAAAGTTTTTATTGAGAAACTCTCATACATCAAACGTAAAAAATTTGAAAAAGAGTGGAAAAAGAGAGATAAGTAGTTATAGACTCTCTCCTGCTCGTAACCCACACACCCAAGCAAAGTGGAGGTTAAATCCTCCTCTATCTCCATCAACATCTAACACTTCACCTGTAAAGTAAAGCCCTTTTTGTTTTTTTGACTCCATGGTTTTAGCATCTACCTCTTTGGTATTCACACCACCTGTAGCAACCTCGGCTCCTTTATATCCTCTGCTTCCATCAACTATAAATTTAAAGGTTTTAATACCTTGTACTATTTTTTCTATATCTTTAATGTTCGATGAAATCGAACCTACGGTAGCCTTATCTAGCTTTAGTGGCTCTAAAATAGGTGCTATAAGCTTTTTATTGATAAACCCTTGTAACCATATATCTAAAGGCTTTTGACTCTTTTTATGTAGATTCTTCTTCATGAGTGCTATCAGTTGTTCACGACTCATCTTTGGCATCAGATCCAACTCTAGTGTCACAGTGGGGGTGTGAATAAGTTGCTCCATCACAAAACGGCTAATATCTAAAATAGCCAACCCTGAGATACCATAAGTGGTAAAAAGTATATCGCCCTGCTTTTCAACAACCTGTTTACCTTGCTTTAACCTTACCCTACTCTCAACTTTCACACCAGCCATCTGTTTTAAATCTTTTCTTGGAGAGGTAAGCTGAACCAAAGTTGGAAAACCAGCTATTTCATGATGTCCAAACTGTTTAGCAAACCCCACTCCATCACTTACACCACCAAGTTGAGGAGCCGACTGGTGACCTGTAGCAATAACCACTTTTTCACACTCTACCCTACCCTTACTATATTTAATACTATAGCAACCATTTCTATTCACAATAGATTGAACTTCACTCTCACAAATAATCTCAACACCCAGTTGTTCACACTCACACACTAAAAGCTCCACCACTGATGATGCTTGAAGCGACATAGGAAATACTTTTCCCTCTTTTCCTTCAATCAACTCCAAACCAATAGATTTAAAAAACTGTTTAATAGACTGATAGCTGTACCCCTCTAAAACTTGAGATATAAACTTGGGGTTATGTGAATAAAACCGTTCAAGAGTAGGGCGTTGATTGGTAATGTTGCATTTTCCATTACCTGTGGCTAAAAGCTTTTTACCTATTTTGCTGTTTTTTTCTAGGATTAGAACTTTTTTACCTCGTCTTGCGGCGACTATGGCTGTGACCAAACCACTGGCTCCTGCTCCGATAACTATAATATCATAGATTATCTTTCTTATTTTATTCATCATTGGCATCTATCGTTGAAGTATATGCTTGTCTAGGGTCATTGGGTGTATGTGGAAATGCTCTAAAAAGTTCTTTTGTCTCTACCATAGGATTTAGTGTATTTTTTCTTAGATAATCTTCATTTCTATTTAAAAGTTTTACTAAGACACCCAAGGTTAAATATTTATCTTGACAAATATTTTTGACTATCTCTTTAAATTTATCTTTTGGAAACTGTTTTTTTACCCATAAAGGAGCAACAATTAATTCAAGCTCTTGTCTCATTTTGGCATTCATTGTTTCCAAAGAATCATATATTGGAAATTTAAATCCATCAACCATCAAACCCCCAGAGCTAATCTCTAAAGGTCCAGAGGTTTGAGATAAAGGTTCGGAGGTTTCTAAAAAAGGTTCGGAGGTTTCTAAAAAAGGTTCGGAGGTTTGATTTAAAATTTTACTACCAAAAACATCATCAGGAGTGAGTAGAGACTCATTAGATAAATAATAGACCATTCCCTGTCCATAACCATTTGAATTTAGTAACCCATCTTTTACTAATTGAGCCAACTTTTGAGATAAATCATGATGATGCTCTTGTGAAATCTCTTTAAGCCTTGTATGGGTTACTGTATTTTCAGTTAAAGCCGTTGCTAAAATCAATCGCTCTGTATTATCTAGCAAATTAAATCTTTCACCCATTAAAATTTTTAGTTTATTAATAACATCTTGTGGAAGCAAATCAATCATTCTTAACTCTAAAAGTGTCTGGTCATATGGTTCAAGCTTTTCATACAAATAGGGTCGTCGCCAATGCTGTTCATTCCACCATGTAAAAATATTGGGAATACCTGAACCAGCTCTCTCACCCAAACCAATAAAGTGAAACATTTGATGTAGTTTTTCATTTCTACAATCGTGTTCATAACCACTAATTGCTTGTTCTACTGAAATACGCATGGTTCCAGGATTTCTAAATCCAAACATATCAGGACGCTTTACTACCAATACTGAAGCTTTACCACTATAATCAGCATGAACAAGAGTGTTAACTAGTGCTTCACGAAGAGCATCATGTATAGGAGTTTTAGCTTCTGATTTATCTCCTTTTAAAACAAATGGAACTTTTAAATCTGATGTAAGCTTACGGTTAACCCTTGTATAAAAATCAAAAATATTGCCTGACCATGTTCCATCTAAACTGATACGGTCTATCCAACGATTTTCTGTTTTAGCTTCTGCTCTCTCTTGATAATCTAGCATGTAATTAGGGTATTCCTCTTGTATACTCATCAACTTACCAAACATAAGCAAACCAGCAAGAGTTAACCCCTCTTTACCTGTTGAGCGTTCTCTCTTCCAACCACCAATACTTCGCAAAAACTCTATATCATCATAACTATTTCGCTCTTGACTAGAATCACGATTATAATAAGTTTGACGATACAAACGCAAAGTCTCTCTGTCTATATCTGAGAGGTCATAGTGTTCTAAAAGCTTATCATCTCTGCTATCTTCTAACTGTTCAGCTAACATTCTTTTAACCATCTCATGGTTACACTTTTTATCTGAACTATGAAGCCTTTGAAAAGTTCCTTCCATTAGATTGGCTCGTCTATATACGGGTTTGTCTTTACGAGAAGCACGAGGAACAAAAATCTGAATAACGCTCTTACCTTCAACTTCTAAAATATGAACACTTCTGTGTGTTAAAAGGTTTACACTAATAGTTTGAGTGTTATCAACAGCTGTCCAGAGTTCATCAAGTACCTTTTGCACATCAGGAACACCTACAACTTCAAAAGAGTGGTCTTTTTTCTCTTTGACTCCAAGCAGAAAAGTTCCTCCATTGGTATTGGCAAATGCTGAGTAGGTCTCCCAAAAAGTTTTTTGAGGTAAAGCCCCTTTGCCATCTCGACCAACAGCCTCTTTGCACTCTAACTCAATACTTTCACTCAAACTCTGTATATCTTCTACTGTTTTAATCACTTTTAACCATTCCTATGTGTTAATTATTGGGTTATTATAACCAACAATCTGTTATAACACTAAAAAAACAAAAAGGATAACCATGAGTGCATTAGTAGAGTTTGCGATGTTTCCCACCGATAGTACCGAGAGTAAAAGCGAATTTGTAGCTAAAGTTTTAGATATTGTTGATGAGAGTGGATTGGAGTATCAGTTAACGCCGATGGGAACTATTATTGAAGCTGAGACAGTTGGTGAAGTATTTGCTGTGATTGAAAAAGCTTATGAGATACTAGAGCAAGATAGTAACCGTATCTATTCGGCTATTAAAGTTGACTATCGTAAAGGTTCTGTAGGAAGATTGAACAAAAAAGTGGGTTCCGTTGAAGCTAAACTTGGACGCAAATTAAACAGTTAGATTTGGATATAATTACGCAAAAAAATTTTGGAGGGTAATATGTGTGTTGAGAAACTACAAAAAATTCTTTTAGCTATGGCATTGGGTATTGCTATGATGTTGGCTGCATCAGGTTCTATAAAGGCTGCATTTTTACTGCAACTAATTATTATGGTAATGTTACTTGTTAGTGGATTAACAGGGTTTTGTTATATTACAAAAGTTCTCAAAACTGCCTTTCCATCATGTGATGAGGATAAGAAGTAATGGCAAACATTTCATATAAAGATGCTGGTGTAGATATTGATGCAGGGAATAACTTTGTAGAAGCAATTAAAAGTGATGTTAAATCCACTTTTGATAGCAATGTAATTGGAGGAATTGGTTCATTTGCTGGTGCTTATGCCCTTCCTACGGGATACAGAGAGCCTGTTATTTTATCTGCTACCGATGGGGTTGGAACCAAGCTTAAACTGGCTATTGAGAGCAATGTATTTGACACTGTGGGAATCGACCTAGTGGCGATGTGTGTCAATGACCTTATCTGTAACTTTGGAACACCCATGTTTTTCCTTGACTACTATGCAACAGGTAAACTGGTTCCTGAAAATGCAAAAGATGTTGTAGCTGGAATAGCAGAAGGTTGTCGTAGAAGTGAGTGTGCTTTGGTAGGTGGTGAGACTGCTGAGATGCCTGGTATGTACGCTAATGATGATTTTGACTTGGCTGGTTTTGCTGTAGGTATTGCTGAGAAGAGTGAGCTTGACACCTTGGCTAATGTTAAAGAGGGACAGGTAATTATAGCCCTTCCTAGTTCTGGAGTTCACTCTAACGGTTATTCACTGGTTAGAAAACTTTTCTTTGATAAATTGGGCATGAGTTTAAATGATGACTTCAATGGTAAACCACTGATTGAAACACTCTTAACACCAACACGAATCTATGTCAAAGAGTTTAAAGCCAATCGAGATAAAATCAAAGCACTTGCACACATCACAGGTGGGGGAATTGTTGAGAACTTACCACGTGTACTTCCTGATGGTATGAGAGCTAAAATCAACAAAGAGAGCATTAGAATTCTTCCTATTTTTGAGTTTATAGGACAACATGTTGATGAAGAGGAGATGTTCAGAACCTTTAATATGGGTGTTGGTATGGTACTGGTTGTTGATGCTACTGATGCTGAAGCTGTTTGTGCCAATACAGATGGATATGTGATTGGTGAGATGATTAGTGGTGAAAAGGGTGTTGATTTAGTCTAAAACCACCTTTTTTATACAATTATTTTGATGATTTTCCTAAAAATAAAATATTATTCTGATATAATACTTTATTAAAATAAATTATGGAAATTAATTATGAAACTAACACTACGCCAGATGGAAATTTTTTTAAATGTTGTTAGAGAAGGGCATCTTACCAATGTTGCAAAAGGGATGGGATTGAGTCAATCAGCCATCTCAATGTCAATTAAAGAGCTAGAAAACATTTTAGGCTCTCCTCTTTTTGATAGAATCAATAAAAAACTAATCCTCAATGAGATGGGACGATCTTTTGAAAAAGAGATTGCTCCCATAATCAAAAAACTTAATGATATAGAGTACGAGTTCAAAAATACCGTAAATAAAGGTATGGTAAGAGTTGGGGCTAGTACGACTATCGTTGACTACCTTATGCCTCCTATTATATGTAGCTATATGAACAACTACCCTGATGTTAAAGTCGGACTTAAAGAGGGAAACACCCAACGTATTGTTGAACTGCTTAAAGATGGTGAGATAGATGTTGGATTTATTGAGGGACTGGTCAATGACCCAGAGATTATTAAAGAGGTGATTGGGGTTGATGAATTGGTTGTCGTCACGACAGACACCTCTTTAACAAAGCCACTTTTTATAGACACACTACAAGATAGAAAATGGGTACTTCGAGAAGAGGGTTCTGGTACACGTGATGTCTTCTTAGACTATATTAAAGATAAGGTTGACCATATTAATATCTTTTTAGAGTTGGGACATACAGAGTCAATTAAGTCACTGCTTATGAACCATCAGTGTTTAACCTGTATCTCTAAAATTGCCGTGACCAATGAGATAAAAGATAACAAACTTATTCGTGTACCACTAAAAAACTTTGAGTGTAAACGAGACTTTTTAATGATTTATCATAAAGATAAGTACCAAAGTGAACTTTTTGAGAAGTTTATCTACTTTACCAAGTCTATGATTCGTCAGATGTTAGAGGGAAACAAGCATTAAGATGCTTTAATGCTCTCTCATAATCTTCAGGATAGTTTAGGTTCATAAAACTATCCTCTTCAGTAAACTCAACCTCCACACTATTCACATCTTTTAGTAGACTGTTTAATCGATGATTCTCTTGTTCTAAACATCTTTCTATATACGCTAAAGAGCTACGTCTATAGATAGCACAGAGAGGTTCAAGACCACTTGATGACTTGGATACAATCACATCAGCTTGTGAGTCAGAGGCTACGCTATAGAGTTTTTTAATAATCGTATTAGATACAAAAGGAACATCAACACTTAATACAAATACTTCAGCCACGTCAAGTTTCATCAATATGGAGGCTAATGCCACCATAGGGGAGGAAGTTTCAAAAACATCCTCTATAACCTCTACATCAAAGTTAAACTTATTACGCTTACTTGAAATATAAACTTTATTAAAAATTTCAGAGAGACGCTCATACTGATACTCTGCTAAAGTGGGGTAGTTGCCAAAAGGAAGCAGAGCTTTATCTTGCTCCATTCGACTACTTTTTCCTCCTGCAAAGATGACTGCAACGCTACGGTTATAGACTATCGGAGACCCATTCGATGACACTGTTAGCTAACTTTCGTCCATATCTAGAGGAGTACCTATCGTTAACCAAGACAACAACCACATATTTTTGTCCTGATGCACCTTCAACATACCCTGCAATGTTTGATACATGTTTGATGGTTCCTGTTTTCATCCATGCTCTTCCATAGACTTGAGAATTAGAAAAACGTCTTTTAATCGTTCCATCAATACCAGCTATAGCCAAAGTATCCATCCAACGCTGTCCATAATTTTGAGCAGCATGATCGAGTAGATTTCCTAAGGTTTTAGCTGTTATTTTAGAGCTACGAGAGAGTCCTGAACCATTATCAACATAGGTTGAACCTTCTAAAATAGCATATCTATTGAGTATTTTTTCAATCGCTTTACGCCCTTTAAAAGTAGTGCTTGGCAGAGCATAGTGTTTCGTTCCTAACGTTAGCATCAGCTGTCTTGCCATCACATTATTGCTCTTTTTTGCAACAATAGAGATTACCTCTTCTAATGTAGGAGAGAAATGAGAAAAGAGATACTTTGCCTTTTTAGGAACAGGTTTGAGCTTTAGTGTACCCGTAAACTGTATGCCTTGTTGTTTTAGTTTCTCTTTTAGAGAGAAGTAGAATGAACGATGAGGCATACTCACCACTTTACAGATAGTACGTTTTCCACAACGTTTA
>JAHZJZ010000316.1 GCA_022600655.1 Campylobacterota bacterium
ATGAGTTAACCATTGCTGCACTTCAACTACCTACTCTGGGTATGCAAGCAACCAAACTGGACTTCTATCTACGAAATGCTCATAGTAGAGGTGCGAAACTTATTCTTTTCGGAGAGTATATTCTTAACCACTTCTTTAAAGAGTTACAAGAGATACCCATCAAAATGGTTAAGAAACAGAGTGAGAAACATATTGAACTTCTGAAAAAATATGCTATTAAATATAATATGACCTTTATTGCTCCTATTGTTGTTATTAAAAAAAACCAATATATTAAAACTATTGCAAAAATTACAACAAAAACAACCACTTACTATGAACAACAGATACTCATTCCTTATCCACACTGGAATGAGAAGAAATTTTTCTCAAATCCTGTTAATGCATTAAAAGATCCAATGACGTTTATGTTAGATGGCTTTCGTATTATGGTAATGGGTGGGTTTGAACTTCATTTTGACCCGTTCTGGGAAGCCGTCATACGCAAAAAAGTTGACTTGGTTCTACTCCCTACAGCCTCAACATTTGACTCCCACAACAGATGGCGTGAGATTATTAAAACCAAAGCATTTCTACATGGATGTTATATTTTACGAGCTAACCGTTTAGGTGAGTATAACCATGAAAATATAAAGTGGAAGTTTTATGGAGACAGTATGTTGGTAACACCAGCGGGTGATGTCTATATGATGCTAGAAGATAAAGAGTCAATGCTTATTGAGACTATTGAGAGAGAAACCATTAAAGAACACCGAAAAAGCTGGGCTTTTGGCAAAGAATTGGCTTTAAGAGAGAAATTAACATAATTTTAACCGTTTTATTTAGATAAACTCTAACTTTTTTGGTTAACTTTTAATTTGCCTTAATAGTTAACATGTTACAATCTATTAAAAAAATAAGGAAATGGGAAGTTAGATGAATAATGATTTAATGAAAATAGTTGAAGAGACTAAGAAACTAAAAACAATGGTACTTGAGGATGATCCGGAAACAAATGAGTTGATGACAACAACACTCAAGAACTTCTTTTCTGATGTATACTCTGCATTTGATGGTGAATCTGCACTAGAACTTTATGAGCAACATCAACCAGATATCATCTTTATTGATATTATTTTACCAGGAAAAACTGGACTAGATATCGCTAAAGAGATTAGAGAAATTAACCCTAGACAGATGATTGTAATCGTATCTGCAAGTGATGACATGGGTAATATTTCTGAAGCTGTTAAAATTGGTGTTAACAACTTTATTCGTAAACCAATCAACACAGATAAAATGATTGATGTTCTTAAAGATATTGTTTCAGATATCAAGAAGCAGAAGAAAAATAGAACAAAGATTTTCTCTATTACACTTCCACTTGATCTTTATGAGCAAGTTGACACTGATGCAAAAGGTGAAAGTATCTCTAAGAATGCAATGATTATTAGAGCACTTAAACACTTCTATAACCTCTAAGAGTTAAAATTCATCTTTCGAATTTATAAGATGAGTTTTAACTCATCTTATAAGTACTTTAGAGGGTTTATCCATTCAGTTCATAAAACATCTGTTTTTTACTCTAAGGTAGCTAAAATGCAGTATTAAAACCACACTTTAAACTTATTGATTCTCTATTTTAACCTTATACGTACAGACTCTTCATGTGCAGTTAACCCTTCTGTATTAGCAATTAAGGCACAAGCTTCACCTATTTCATCTAATCCCTCTCTACTCATAGAGATAATAGAAGATTTTTTCAAGAAGTGATCCACACTCAATGGCGAATAGAACTTCGCTGTCCCACCTGTTGGTAGTGTGTGATTTGGTCCAGCAATATAATCACCAATAGGCTCAGGAGTATAAGCTCCTAAGAAAATTGCTCCAGCATGTTTAATCTTTGGAAGTAAATCCATAGGACTTTTGGTAATGACCTCTAAGTGTTCAGGGGCAATTTGATTCATCAACTCAATCGCTTCATCCATAGACTGGGTTACAATAATCGCTCCTCGCTCTTCAATTGACTTCCTAGCTATCTCCTCACGTGAGAGTGTTTTCAGAAACTCCTCTACTTTATCTGAAACCCTAGGTGCTAATGAAGCATCGGTAGTAATCAAAATAGAACTTGCCATCTCATCATGCTCTGCTTGAGAGAGTAAATCCATCGCCACAAAATCTTCTCTTGCACTCTCATCAGCCAAAATACCAATATCACTAGGTCCAGCAATCATATCGATGTTTACTTCACCATAAACCAACTTCTTAGCAGTGGCTACAAAAATATTTCCAGGTCCTGTAATCACATCTACTTTAGGGATACTCTGCGTTCCATATGCCATCGCTCCAATTGCTGATGCTCCACCTACTTTATAAACTTTGGTTATTTTACAAAGGTGACATGCAGCTAACAGCAACTCATTTATCTCATCATCAGGCGTAGGTGTACAGACCACTATCTCTTCAACACCTGCCACGATGGCTGGAATGGCATTCATAAGTAATGAGCTAGGATAAGCAGCTTTCCCACCAGGAATATAAAGCCCTGCTCTATCAACAGCTGTTACTTTTTGCCCCAATATACTTCCAGTTTTTTCAAAGTCTATCCACGATTTAGGCATAAGCTTCTGGTGATAACTCTCAATTCTATCATAAGCCATATGTAGAGCATCTCTTAGCGTAGCATCAATATTCTCATACGCCTCCCTCATAGATGTCACCGAAACCTCTAACGCTTCATCATTGGCTGGTGTCCATCTATCAAACTTAGTGATATGCTCTTTAAGTGCTACATTACCCTCATTTTTAATCTCATCTAATAGATTTTTAACGATGTTGCTCACACCATCAATATCCATCTTTCCTCGCTGTAACAACTCATCAAACTCATCTTGAAAGTTTGCATCTTTACTATTTAATATTTTCACCATATTTCCTTTGATATCGAACCAACATACTCTCATTTCCGATTAATCCACCTTGATGAATATAGAGTGTAGGTTCTTCAAAAATTTTAGGATGTTCTAACAGAGTTAACCACCCAACTGGGTCATATAATAGGTCAAACTCCACACCCATTTCTTGTCGTAATTTTAGCCAAATTTTATAAGACTCGGCATACAGCTTTCCAAAGTGATACTTTTTTTTAGGCTTTAAAATCGTTGGTTGTTTTAAAACATTACTCTCTAACATATCAAACTGTAACCTAAGGTAGTCAGCATCTCCTACACAAGGAACCGTATAGACCTTTGCTTGAAATCTGCTGTCTATCTCTAAGAGATATTTTTGTAAAAAGAGAGCCGTTGTCCCTGTACCTGAGGGTAAAAAAACATTGAGTCGTGGAATCTCCTTGGCTTGTTGCCAGAGCTTTATCTCATCAGCTAACATTCTAATGCCTATACTGGCTTCCTCTTGTCGTCCACCCTCTTCTACAAACACAGTCTCTTCATTCTCAATCTCTTCTCGCAGGGGCTTTGTATCACTTACGATTAATCTCATACCATTCTCTATGGCATACTTATAGTTCCCATGAGGATTTTCAACCAAATAACTGGATATATGATTAACATAATACTCATACTCCCACCCTTTCATCTTAGCAAGTACCGAAAGGGAATACATCGCATTAGATTGATTGGAGCCATAAGAGACAACTTTTTTAATATTGGGAAACTCTTGAAG
>JAHZJZ010000317.1 GCA_022600655.1 Campylobacterota bacterium
CTTACAAATAAGTTCCAATATAATTTAATAAAAAGTAAAAAAACTGTAACATTAAACTTAATTATTGTTACTAACTTGGGAGGGAAAGCAATGAAAAAAATGACTGGTATGATTATACTCATTCTACTTGTGGGCTACTTTGTTATCATTAAACGAACAACTGTTACAGAGGGAACTGAAGCTGTTATTATAGATAAACCTTGGTTTTTTGGGAAGTCAGGCGTACAAAAAACGCCTATAGCAAAGGGAACCATATGGAGTACACGCTCAACAGAAGTCAAATTAGTATCGGTTCGTTTTTTTGAAATAGCTGAACCAATGGAAGCGGTACTAACCCTAGATAATAATCCTATTAAACTTACAATCTATTTAACATTTAAAAATATTAAAGGAAAAACCCCTCTACTCGTTGAAAAATTTGGGAACAATAATGAGTGGTATGAGCATCTTCTGCGTAGACCTTTACAAAATACAGTTAGAGTTTTTATTAAAAAACATACACTTGAATCGATACTCAATGATGAACTAAAAACAGCAGAGCTAAAAGATGCTATCCATTTTGGGGTAGAAGAGTTTCTAAAAACACACAAAATACCCACACAACTTATTGATATTAATATTCCAGAGATTACACCTCCTAATGAACTCATAGAAGCTTCCATTCAAACGGAAGTTGAAAAACAAAATGCCAAAACAGAACAGATAAAGATAGAGACTGAGAAACTAAGACAGATAGTCCAGGAGGAAAAAGCGAAAGCTGACCGTGCTTATATGAAAAAGATGAACCTCTCTCCAAGACAATACTTAGAACTAATGAAAATAGAGTTAGAGAGCAAACGTTTAGCAAATCAACGTCATGCTCTTGACAGTGCCAAAGATAGTAATGGAAGTATACAGGTACAGATAAATATGGGGAAGTAATTAAGTCGATAAATGTTATTATTTTTAATAAATTATTAAAAAAGATTATTAAATGCAAATTATTATATTTTTATTAGAAATAATTGTTATTTTTGTTTTAATAGAGATAGACTCTTTACCTTCTCAATCTAAATATATAGAACGGCAAGATAGTACTTACCACAGCTACTATGCCATAAATATTTCAGGGAAGTATGACTTAGTTCTTAGCAATACCCCTAACCAACAAAAAGTTCTTGCTTGGAGAGATTCATTTTTAAAAGATGAGATGTTATTACATTTTCCAGATTTGCATCATATGTCTAAATTTGTCAATAAGAGGGTTGTTGATAATGGAAATTTTAAAAATGAATTAATAGGGTATATGGAAAACATACATGGAGAGTATGCTTCAGGAGATATTAATATGGCAATGTATAAAGAGGCTATGCTAAACCCTAACCCCTCTCTACCTGCCTATTGACTTACAACATATTTTTAAACTCAGTAAAGATATAAGCACTCTCATGAGGTCCAGGACTCGCCTCTGGGTGATGCTGTACCGACATGCTTGGAGAGTCATTATATTTTAACCCTTCAATGGTATTGTCAAAAAGATTTTTATGGGTCACTTCTGCTACTTCTACAATACTGTCTGGAACATTATAGTTATGGTTTTGAGCAGTTATCTCTACCATACCATTCATGTTGTTTTTTACAGGGTGATTACCACCATGGTGTCCAAACTTTAACTTATAAGTATCGTACCCATGAGCGATAGAGAGAAGTTGATGCCCTAAACAGATACCAAAAAGAGGTACTTTAGCAGCGATAAGCTTTTTAATCTTTGCTTGTTCCTCTTTTAAAATCAGTGGGTCACCAGGTCCATTAGATAAAAATACACCATCTATCTCTTTAGCAGTAAACTTCTCGATGATAGGCTCAGCCTCCATAGAGTTAGGAACCACTTCTACTTCCATACCTGCATGGGTTAACTCATTTAAAATATTTCGTTTAATACCAAAGTCAAGAGCAATAATTTTTCTAGAAGTTTGTGGCTCTTCATACTTAAATGTTTCAGTACTGTATCGTGCCTCTTTGTGAACGTAGCTCTCTTTGGTACTTACTTGTTCAATATAATTTACCTCTTCAATTCTAGGAGCATCTGCCAACATCTGTTTAAGTTCATCTCTATCATGAACTTCGGTTGAAGCAATCATCATCATCGCCCCTTCAGCTCTTAACATCTTGGTTAAAAAACGCGTATCTATCTCAGTAATACCTAAAATACCATGCTTTTTAAGTAGACTCTCTAGGGTTTCTTCACATCTAAAGTTTGAAGGACGTGCTTGATAAGAACGAACAATAATCCCTTTACAGTAAGCCCCTCTACTCTCCATATCTTGAGCATTACATCCCACATTACCAATCTCAGGCATAGTAAAAGTTACAAATTGCCCAGCATATGAAGGGTCGGTAACAATCTCTTGATATCCTGTTAGTGAGGTATTAAAAACAATCTCACCAACACTGCTTCCCTCTGCCCCAAAACTTTTTGCCTCTAAATAGGTACCATTTTCAAAATATAGTGAAACTTTTTGCATTACATCATCCCTCTTCTTACTAACTCTTCTTGATAAAGACGCTCATATACCAACTCATACTCTACAGAGCCTGGTACATACTCTTTCTCCATCTTTTTAATCTTCTCGTAAACCTTATCATCCATCTCATCGTATGCTGCTGCAAAAGCCTTAAATGCTTTAAAGATAACATTTCGTACTTGATTTTCATTGACTTCATACTCAAGCAGATAGTTCTCATACAGCTCATCTAAAATAGTATGGGCTACATCATTGTATCGCTCATCATAATCCATAATAACACCATACTCAGGAGCCAACCGTTTTTTAATCATAAAGAAAAGTTCACGCTCTTTAACTTGTTGAATCTCTATCTCATCAATATTATCATCAAGCATATCATAAACTTTTGCATCAAGCTTTTTCTCTTTTTCAAGATTAGCATTAATAATATCTTTACAAACTTGAACTACAGCCTCTTTTCCTTTAGGCATGGTTACAAATGAAGCATTGGCTAAGTCAATACCTATTTTAGATGCTACATAACCAGTCTGTTTGGATTTTAATCGCATTTGACTCTCCTTTTTAGTATCTCTTTAATTTTAACGTATTATTGTATCTTCTCTATCTGGACTGGTTGAAATAATACCAATCTTACAACCAACCATATCTTCAAGTGCTTCGATATAAGATTTTGCTGTATCTGGAAGCTCATCAAATACTCTAACTCCCTCTGTCTTATCCCAACCTGGGAATGTTTTATAAACAGGATTTGCAGTCTCTAAGTCATAAGGAACGTAGTTAACCTCTTGACCATCAATCTCATAAGCGACACAAACTTTAACCTCATCAAAACCATCAATAACATCCAATTTCATCAGAGAGATTTGGTCAACACCATTTACTCTAACAGCATGTCTCATAGCCACAGCATCAAACCAACCACATCGTCTTGGACGACCTGTAGTGGTTCCAAACTCATGACCATTTTGACGAAGTTTCTCACCATGATCACCAAAATCTTCACTTGGGAAAGGACCATTACCAACACGGGTACAGTATGCTTTAGCAATTCCTGTTACTTTTCCTAAATCTTTTGGATTAATTCCAAGTCCAGAACAAGCCCCTGCACTTACCGTTGTAGACGAAGTTACATAAGGGTAAGTACCATGGTCGATATCTAACATAGTACCTTGAGCACCCTCAAGCAGTACCTTTTTATCTTCATCTAAAACT
Organism: Campylobacterota bacterium; assembly: GCA_022600655.1. GTDB lineage: Bacteria > Campylobacterota > Campylobacteria > Campylobacterales > Sulfurovaceae > UBA1140. The sequence goes on from JAHZJZ010000317.1 coordinate 3,720, forward strand.
TTCCAAATAAGTTGCGTTGTATCGGTAATATGTGGAGCTAAAATAGCTTTATACCCCTCTAACTCTTCTATAAGTGCCTCTTTGGTTGGTACTTCAACCTCCATTACTTCAAAGATAGCTTGATTCTGCTCAAAGAACTCAACAACTTTGGAAGCTAGTTTCTCGGTATCTAGTAGTTCACCCACACGGTGACCTACACGAGCAATTTTATCTCCATAAGCAGGTCCAATTCCTTTACCTGTCGTACCAATGGCTTTGTCACCCTTCATACGCTCTTTGGCTTGGTCAATCAGTGCATGGTATGGTAGTAAAAGATGGGCTTTATCAGAGATAAAAAGTCTCCCCTCTAAATTATCAAACTGACTCATCTCTTTAATAAAATCTTTAGGTGATAAAACAACCCCGTTACCCACAATATTTTTTGCATTAGCATTTAAAACACCTGATGGAATAAGGTGTAGTGCATACTTTTTACCCTCTACTACAATCGTATGTCCAGCATTGTGACCACCAGCAAAACGACACACATAGTCATGGGTCTGTGCCATATGGTCAACTATTTTACCTTTTCCTTCATCTCCCCACTGCAATCCTACAATTAAATCTGCTTTATTCATCTCTTTTTTACTTCCTCTTTTTTATAAACTCTTCATTTTTTGCAATCGCATTTTCTGCAATAACATCTTTTGATTAATACACTCATCTGTATAGAGAGCAAACCCTGCTGCATTTAAACTGTCAATACTATAAACACCACCACGAACCAATAGCTCATTTGCATGGAACATTCTAAATGTCAATGAGCCATAATAACGCATCTTTGCATAGTAGAGTGGTGCAACAATAACTGAACCATAGTCAATCTTTGAAATTGCCTCTTTAATCAATATTAGCTCAGCCTGAATATCTTCAGGAATCCCCTCTAAGTCATCCAAATCTTCTGGTCGATGAATACGAATTAACTTGTTCATCCATGGAATATCTAACTCTAAAATCGCTTCTATATTGGTATCGTGAAGTAGTTCTAAATCTACCCCATACTTTTCACTTAAAAGCATTGGTATACGCATATTTGAAATCTGCAACAACGCTTCAAGCTCTAACTTTCGCACTAGACTACTTGCTCTGTTGACTACTTCATCAAATGTACCATCAAGAATCTCAGCACCTACTTGATACTGCTCTTGAGTTGGGAAAGATACCACAGGCTGAATATAAAACCATTTTTTAGACTCAGCAGTACGTCCTATTCTTTTGGTCACGATTCTTACTACATCAGCTGTACTATCAGCTCTAAGCGTCACCATGTGGTTATGCTCATCATTAAGGTGCAAAAGTGGCTTTTCATCTTCAAAAGAGCTATGTTGATGATAAGAGAAGAGTGGTGTTACTATCTCCTCATATCCATTAGACTCCAAAACATCAGCAC
>JAHZJZ010000022.1 GCA_022600655.1 Campylobacterota bacterium
CCACTATAACCATTAGAAATTTTATGTTGTGATGACAAACGAATAATCTCAATAGTTTGACCTTCACCTGTTAAAGAAACATCATATTTAGCATTAATATCATTCATACCTTCAGCTTTAATATTACTTCTTATCTTTGTATTAAAATAAGTATAACCAAAAAGTTTAACTTTCTTTGGTTCCTGTTCTTCTACTATAAAAGGTTCTCTTTTTAAACCTTCCACATACAAAATAGCTAAATCTAAACCTATAAACTTATAATCATTTTTAACAATAGCTATAAGTCCTTCCACTAAGAGTGACTCAGCATAACAATTATTGACAACATGGGAACATGTTACTACTATCACACCCTTTTCATCAAAATCTATTACAAAACCTGTACCTATAGTATTATTCTCTGATGATGTAATTTTTAAAATCGACTGTTTATCCATCTAGTAGCTCTCCCTCCAACAAACTCCAAAATCCCCTCAAACTCCCCACCAAAAAACCTCACTAACCCATCAACAACCCTAACCTTAGCCAACTCCTCACCAACCCCAATCTCTATAGCAATAACCCGAAACAAATTATGATGGTCATCCAAAGCAATCTCATTAGCTATAAATGAACAAAACTCATCACTATCATCAATAGAACGAACATACTCCTCAGAACTCTTTAGTTTTTCAAGTATGAACTTTTCAGGGGCATTGTCTCCAGGGAATTTGCTGAACATCTTTGGAGCATTAATAGGGAAAACCTCATCAAATCGTTCTCCCTCTTTTAGAACATACTTGTTGTACCAGTTAGTTAACTCTTTATCTGTTAAATCACCATCGGCAATGGCAACTACATTGCCTAAGAGGTTATTACGATAGTGAGCTCCTACCATGCGAACTACATTCTCTTTGCTTCCTACTTCTACAATAGAGATGCGTTTACGAATGCTGCTGCTTAACAGTGTCTCTAAAATGGCTTTGGCAACTTTGTCTTCTACATAGACCGTAAGTTCTTTAACTGTATCACCTGTTAGTTCAGAAAAAGCCAAAGAGCTACTTGGTTCATAAATAACCTCTAAGGTATCTTTTGGTTTTCGTAAGAGTATTCGACCCTCTTTGGGCATGGCATCAAAAAGAAAAGGTGAATGAGTGGTGAAAATGAGTTGGAGTTTTTTAACATAAACTATCTCAAAGAGTTTTTCTATGAGAGTCTTTTGAGCTTTTGGGTGTAGACCAAGTTCTAGCTCTTCTATAAGGGCGATGCTATAGTCGGGGAGTTCACTCAGACGGCTAATGAGCGATATAATCACCTCTTCACCTGCTCCCATGTTAAAGTTGCTATAGCTTAGACCATTGTTTAGGTTAATGCTGTTGAGTTTAAAGTTAATGATTTTCTCTGAAGAGTTGACATCTACGGACTCTAGGGGTTTGTTCAAGATGTTTCGTACCATCTCTGTACTTTTGGAAGATAGTGACTCTGTGGTCAGAGGAGACTGCATGGAGGCGAAGGTGTTTTTGAACATATTAAACTCATTGGCAGGGAGTACTCTTGAAACACCGTAAAAGTCTGTGGTTCTTTCAGGTCGACGGTCGTAACTGCTCCATCTTGAGGCTTTTTTTAGAGTATGTGTTTTTTGTCTTTTCTTTTTGCTGTTGTAGAACTCATAGCTTATCTCTGAACCTTCTGATTTATCTTCACCTTTAAAGTGAATAAAAAAATCTGTAAAAGTATAGTAGGGTTTTGCCTCTCTTGAGTTTGAGAAACGGTAGGGTTTATAGCTTTTATCGCTGTTGTGGTAGAGACAGGCGATGAGCTGTAAGATAGTCGTTTTACCAATGCCATTGGTTCCAGCTATGGCTGTAATGGGGTAATGAAACTCTATATTGGTGTTTTTAACCCCTCTTAACCCTACTTCATTAAACGCGATGCTTTTTAGTCTCTGTTGAAAGTATGGTGTTTCCCACTTTTTGGCCAAATCTTCTCGTATCCCCACGCTGTTCCCTCATATTTCTTTATATTAATCATACATGAATGAATATGAAAAAATAATAAATTACGATAAAATAACTAAATTAAAAAGGAAAAAGATGCAATACCGATATCTATTAATAGCACTCATATTTATATTTACAGCCTGTGGAAACAATGGAAATAGAGAAGAGTCTCTTAGTACAGAAGTTAAAGAGCTTGAGACCAATACCAGTTTTGAATCCAATGCAACGACAGTGACTATCTATGTGCATGGTTATCAAGAAGAGGGGTATAAGAAAGAGCATGACTATGGACAGAAATTTTATCAAAATACTTTTAGAAGTGAACTCATAAAATTTACAGGACTGCCTACCCTAGGAGACTATGATGAAAACAACTTCTCAAATGTTATTACAGCCGTAGACTACTATGGAAAAGATTCGCCTGACTACTATACTCAACAAGATAGCGATGATGTCAGTACGGTAACCGAGCAGTATGGTGGTGGGATTCCAAGATATGCTTTGATAGTGGCAAAGTTTGCTAAACAGGTACTCAAAGAGAGTGGTGCTGAACGGGTCAATATTGTAAGTGTTAGTATGGGGTCACTGGTAACACGATGGATGATTGAGAAAAATATAGAAAATCTTGCCTCAGATAAGAAGATAGAGAAATGGATGAGTGTAGAGGGAGTGATACGTGGAAACTATGCCCTTAGTGTAGTAGGAAACAGTAGCATTATCAATGCATTTATAGAACGCTCTTATGATACTGAACATATGACTTACCAATGGATAAAAGAGAACTTAACACCAACACCTGAAATAATGCCAAGTCCATACTATAAAGATATATTGGTAGGTCAAATTAGCTTAACCGATGGGAAACAAAAAGAGTCTATGCTTAAATATGTACTGCCATTTTATGGAGGGTTTCAGCCCAATGATGGTTTTCAACTGCTAAAAGATACCTATTTTCAATCAGTTGAAGAGACGCTACTTGCACCTTCACATACCTATGTACATAAAGACCATATCAGTGTTGATGAGAGTAACAGTGTATTTGCTTCTATTTCGAGTTTTTTAGAAGCTAAAAGACGTATTAGAGTTACCCTTGTAGATGCTACGGTTAGTGATATTCATGAGTCTATATCAGAAAACAATAGAGGTTCAGAAATTATTTTTGAGAGTCGAATCGCTTCAAACAAAGCAAAAGAGAGATGGGGAATCGAAGATGACATCTCAGAACGACTCTATGAGAGTGGTGCATTAACCATCTACAACTACCCAGAAAATGGTACAAATAACATACTCAATCAAATTATCTTCGATGACTTTGTTTTAGAAGGTGAAGAGAGCCTACAGGTTA
>JAHZJZ010000318.1 GCA_022600655.1 Campylobacterota bacterium
ATTGGTTCTGGGGCAGCAACTATAGGAGAAGCCGAAGCTGTTCAGGGGCTAATTCTTGGTATGAAAGGTGCGAATATCACTACGGTACTGGAGCAAGTAAAAAGTGAATTGGCTACCATAGAACCCATGTTGCCAAAGGGTACGAGCATCGATATCTTCTATGACCGAACCGAACTGGTAGACTTAGCCACAGGTACAGTCAAGACGGCTCTGGTTGAGGCTGTGATTTTAATCTTTGTGATTCTTCTGCTAATGCTTGGGAACTTGGCTTCTGCTTTTTCAGTAGCGTTAATTTTGCCTTTTGCTCTACTTATGACTTTTATTGCTATGGAGTACTTTGGCTTAAGTGCAAACCTTATGAGCCTAGGAGGACTCGCCATCGCCATAGGAATGCTGGTCGATTCAGCTGTGGTAATGGTCGAACACATCACTGCTGAACTAGGCAACAAAGCACGAGAGCATGAGAGTAAATTGACGATTATCCGTGAAGCTTCTATTGAGATGGCACCATCGATTATTACGGGGGTACTGATTATTATCATCGTCTTTATGCCTCTCTTTACACTTCAGGGGTTAGAGGGGAAACTCTTTGCTCCTGTGGCATTGAGTATTGTCTTTGCACTCTTTAGTTCACTGGTTTTAGCACTTACGCTGATACCTGTGCTTAGCTCTTTTATCTTGACCAAACGAGAGGACAAAGAGTCATGGTTGGTGCGACTGCTTATTAGCGTTTACCGACCCCTTTTAGAGTCTGCCATACACCATTCAAAATCTGTTATGCTTGTAGTGGTTCTGCTTTTTATAGGCTCTCTCTACTTGGCTTCAGAGACAGGAAAAACCTTTATGCCAACCATGGATGAGGGGACAACCATTGTGATGATAGAGACCCCACCCTCTATTTCACTAGATGAGAGTGTGGCTCTAAATCTAAAAATCCAACAGAAACTAATGAAAGCCGTTCCCGACATCGAAAAAATCATTGCACGAACAGGAAGCGACGAGATAGGTCTTGACCCCATGAGCCTTAACGATACTGACACCTTTTTGATTTTAAAACCTCAAGAGCAGTGGCAGGAGGCATCACGAGCGGATATTGTCGAAAAAATCCGTACGGTTATCGAAGAGATGGGAGGAATGGAGGGTGTCTTTACCCAACCCATCGAGATGCGTGTCTCGGAAATGATAACAGGGGTACGAGGCGACTTAGCCATTGATGTTTTCGGAAGTGATGCCAATGAATTAGAGAAGATAGCCCAAGAGATAAAAACCATTTTAGAATCCACCCAAGGAAGCTCTGATGTCTTTAAAAAAGCCAATGAGGGGGTTGCCTACTACGAACTCTCATTCAATCAGAAAAATATGGGCTACTACGGCGTACAACAAGATGAGGTAAATGAATTTCTAAACACCATGGTCACAGGCTCAAAAGTAGGCATTATCCAAGAGGGAATGCGACGCGTGGACTTGGTGGTCAAAGGCGATGCATCATTTAGAAACTCACTGGACAAAATAGAGAAACTCTACTACCCTCTAACCAATGGAAAAAGCGTGGCTCTTAACAAACTTATAAACTTCAAACAAAGCTCTGGACCTGTGCAAATAGAACACGAAAACGGCTACCGAAAAACCGTAGTACAGAGTAATGTAGAGGGCAGAGACCTAGTCGGTTTTGTAGAAGAGGTCAAAGCCAAAGTCAAAGAGAAGCTAACCCTACCAGCAGGATACTACCTAAGCTATGGAGGAGAGTTTGAAAACCAACAAAGAGCGTCAGATAGACTACTAATTATTGTGCCTATTGCTCTCTTTTTAGTCTTTATGTTGCTTTTTGTCTCCTTTGGTTCACTACTACAAGCAACCATTGTCTTTACCAATGTACCACTAGCCCTCATCGGAGGTTTCGCAGGACTCTATTTTAGTGGAGAGTATATGTCCGTTCCTGCTTCGGTTGGTTTTATCGCCCTGCTAGGAATTGCAATGCTCAACGGAGTGGTCATGATGAACTACTTCAACTACCTCGTAGCCAAAGGAGTGGCAGTCAAAGAGGCGATAGTAGAGGGAGCTGTTAAACGGCTTCGCCCTGTACTTATGACAGCTCTCATCGCCTCCTTTGGACTCATCCCACTCCTTTTCGCCACAGGACCTGGCTCAGAGATACAGCGACCGTTGGCGATAGTGGTTATTAATGGATTGGTGAGTTCTACACTTTTGACTTTGGTTATTTTGCCTATTTTGTATGGGTGGGGGTATCGTGAAAAAAAATAGTTTTTTAGTTATAATCTAAAAAAGAGAATCTCATGCCCTATAAAAAAATTTTATATTTCATACTCTTAACCAAACTTCTCATAGCTAGTGACCCCACTAGCTATGGTTGGAATATTCCTAATACCCCTCTAAATGTCGGTGGATATATCGATGCAACTTATGATGAGAAACGAGAAGATGAGTTTATGTTTAATGACATTGCTCTGCTCTTCTCTGCTCATAAAAACCATTTTGATATGTTGGGGGAGGTGGAGATTTCACACCTTACCTTAGATGGTAAGAGCAATGGTAGTAGCAGTATAGAGATTATCTTGGAACGACTACAACTAAGTTATGCCTTAGAGAACGAACAGACGCTTACGGTTGGGCGATTTAATTCTGATATTGGGTACTGGAACCAAGCTCCTATTAATATTGTGCAAGATACCACGACTAAACCACACATTGTTAAGAGTGTTTTTCCTAAAGCGACCACAGGGGTGATGTATCAAAAAGGGATTGAAGATGAAGATAGTTTAAGTTTAACCCTACAGTATAACGATGATATCGGAAATCATGATGAGAGTATTGTGGTGGATAGACACTTGGCTATGATGTATTATGGAGTAAGTAGTGATATGTTCTCTTGGCGTATGGCAGGAGGCTCTTTTAGAAAGTATAAGGGGTATGAGGCTTATTACTTAGGTGCAGGGATACAGTATGATAGTGACGAGGTAACCCTACAGAGTGAACTCTTTACCCAACAAAATAGCAGTGGATTTGATATCCCTTATAGTGGCTACTTGCAATCAGTTTGGCACTTTGTCAACAGACAAGATGCTGTGGTACGTTTTGAACACTACCAAGATGAGATTTTAGATGTTCATGAAGCTATTTTTCTCATAGGATATACCTACAGACCTTGGGAAAACATGGTTTTTAAAGGGGAGTACATCTATCATACCCAACTACCTCTCAATCGCTTTGTCTACTCATTTTCGGTGCTTTTCTAATGTTAAAGTCTCTTCTAATACTTACCCTTTGTAGCCAACTGCTCATGAGCGAAGAGATTGTTGTGATAGGAGATAAAGCCTTCCCAAAGGATGAGCTAACGGTTCAAGAGATTCGAGCCATCTTTTTAGATAAAAAACCTGTTTATGTCGGTGAACATAAGGCTTTAGTAATGAATTATGAGTTTAACCATCCATTGCGTAGCTGTTTTGAAAAAAACATCTTACAAAAGAGTCAACGAAGTCTGGAACGATACTGGCGTAAAGCGTACTATCAAGGTAAACAGCCTCCTAAAATTATTAAATCTACAGCAATGCTTTTGGGTTACCTAGAGAATGTTCGCCCCTCTATCGGGTACAGTGATGCTAATACTACGTTAAACAAAAAGCTTAAAATACTCTATAGAGGAGTCTGCCAATGATAGCTTCATGGAGACAACTCTCTGATACCTATAAAATTCTTATTTTTATGCTCTTTTTAATCGTACTCATTCAATTAAGTAGCCTCTTTTATATCTGGAAGTTTGAATCAAAAGTGCTACTAGAGAGGGAACGAGAGAGCCTTAATTATCAGCTTGATGTCGATGCGAAACTGCTACAGAGTCACCTCAAAAGTCTAAACAAAGAGTTGGAGTTTTTATCTACACTGGAAGTTATAGATGACCTACTGGTTAATGATATAGATAAACGCATAGGTGTACTATTAGAAAAAAAATCTAAAGATTTAGCAGAGGGAACCATTCTTTTAGCCATGAGAGATAAAAAAATAGTCGCCTCTTCGGTGGAGCATTACAAAAAAGAGGAGTTTTTAGCATTTAAAGTCCCTGTTTTTGCCTCATTTGACAAATACCAACAGATAGGAGAGTTACATCTTTTATATCCTTTTAAAAACCTTATGCAACTCAGTGTGGAGAACCCACACCAACAGTTATGGCTTAAACCTCCTTTTTCAAAAGAGGGTTTTACTTTACCCAAAATTAAAGATAGCATTGTTGTTTCACAAAGACTCACAGGTGTTTTAGAGGGCTGGGAACTCTATCTCTCCTATGAGGAGAAGTACGCCCTAAGCATTATAAAAGAGATAGAGACCATACTTCTTTGGGGTTCTCTCTTTTCACTCTTTTCTCTACTGTTGGTTATCTGGATACTCTACCAAAAACAGATAGATATTCTGCATCATACCCAAGGGGTTTTAGAGCTAAAACGAACCTTTCTCTCAACCATGTCACATGAGTTGCGTACCCCTTTAGGCTCTATTTTGAACCTGACGCAACACCTTATGATAAGCCCCAAGATAAGTGACAGTGATGTCGATATGTTAAAACGTATTGAGAACTCTTCGGAGCATCTACTCTCGATGATTAATAACCTTTTACAACTCTCTAAACTAGAATCTCATACTATGAGCATACAGAAAGAGTCTGTGGATGTCTCCATGATTATTGAAGAGATGATAGAGATGGTTGAACCTCTTATTGATGAGAAAAACCTACAGTTAGAAAAACAGTTACTCAATAGAGAGAGAACCATTATAACCGATACACATCTCTTTAAACAGGTCGTTATGAATCTACTCTCTAATGCCATTAAATATACAGAAAAAGGAAGCATCCGCATATCACTCAAAGAGCAAAAAGGGCAACTCTTATTTACTGTAGTTGATACAGGTATAGGTATCGCCAAAGAGAAACAGGAGTCTCTCTTTTCTGAATTTTATCAAGCCCATATGGGAAGTAGAGAGATTAAACACAGTACAGGTTTAGGATTGGCTTTAAGCCAAAAGGTTGCTGAACTTATTAATGGAAAGATAGCTATTGAGAGTGATGGGGTTGGAAAGGGAGTGAAGGCAACTTTTATATTTTCATCACTTTAGAGATTTTATTTTAAATCCAACCCCTCTAACGGTCTCAATAACACCAGAGGCTGACCCCAACTTTTTACGAAGATTTTTAATATGAGCATCAACTAAATTATTAGAACGAAAGGTGTCAAAATCACGATTTAAATGTTCATTAATCTGATAACGGGTTAAGACTACATTACTGTTTAAGAGTAGAAACTCTAAAAGTTCAAACTCTTTTTTAGAGAGGGTTACAGCTTTGTTATCAACCAAAATTTCACGCTTAAAGAGATTTATACTAAGATTATCAATAACAACTTGGGACTGTTTCTGTCGACTCTCACGACGTAATAACACCCGAATTCTTGCTACTAACTCAATGTTTGAAAAAAGGTTTTTGCATATAGTCATCAGCCCCTGCTTCAAGAGCCTCTACTTTCTCTGTTGTCTCCCCTTTTGAGGAGAGAAGTAGCACAGGTGTGGTATCATTATAACGCTGTCGTTGCATTTTAAGAAACTCTACGCCACTACCATCAGGTAACATCCAATCCAAAATAATCAAATCGTAGTTCTGTTTCTCCAAAGCAGCGTTTCCCTCTTCCAAAGCGTAGGCTGTATGGACATCAAAACTGGCTTCTAAGAGCAATTTTTTCAGCCCAAAAACAAGCTCTTGATTATCATCTATTATTAGTATATGCATCTCTTTTCCTATATAGGTTTAAAATATTAATTATACTTAAGTTTACTAGGAGTTTATGAAGTTTTTATGAAATATAACTTTAACTTTTTAAGTAGTATTCAAAAATTCATAATAAATTCATAAACATAGCTCATAATATGAAAAATTAACTCATAAGGAGTCAAGTATGAAAGTACAAAACAAATCTCTTTTGACTGGATACAGTTTAACCCTTTGTCTTATTTTAGCAGGTTGTGGTGGAGGTGGTAGCACTTCAACCTCATCTACTGATGATGATAGTAGTAGTAATACTCAAACACCAACAACTATGGAAAAGTCAACCTATAGTTTATCTGGTACGGTTCCAGGTACATTAATCGAAGCTTTCTGTAAAGATGGGAGTTACTATAGTGTTAACTCAACCGATGATGGGACAGAAAACCACCCGTTTACCCTTACTCTACCATCTGATATTGAGTGTAAACTGGTAATGACCACCAATGAAAAGCAGAGTGATGTTACACAATATATTATTACCCCTATACTACTAAATGATGGGGAGACAACATCTAGCTATTTTGAACTGGATGATAATGTGAGTCTGGGTCATATCGCACTGCCAATGTCAGGAGAGGGTGTACAAGAGCCTTTTACTGTTGAAGTGTCAGATGAAAAACTACAGGTTAAAAGCTTTAGCTATGATGCCCTAGATACAGACGGTGATAATGTACCCAATGTCTATGAAGATGATGACGATGACGGAGTATATAATAAGTATGATGAAGATGATAACAACAATGAAAATGACTCTGATGGTGACGGTGTAGAGAATCAGTATGACTCAGACGATGATAATGATGGTACTAAAGATACCGAAGAGTCTGAGAGCAGTGAAACAGAAGAGTCAGATGATGAAAATGAAGACAAAGAAGAGGAGTCCCAAGAGGATGAAGATGAAAAAGATGAAGATGAAAAAGATGATGAGACTGAAAACAGCAACAGTGCAACCATTACTCTTCCAACTTCATACAAAGCCGATGCAGGAAGACTGTTAGGTTCACAGTGTGCCCAGTGTCATGGAACCAATGGAGTTTCGGTAAACAAATGGGACAGCATTGCAGGTGAAGATGACCTAGAAGATGAGATTTTTGAAGATGATGAACCCATTATGTCTGCACAAGCTCATGGATATACCAGTGAAGAGATTACACTGATTGGTAACTGGTTAAAAACCCTTAGTAAAAATGATGATTAGGAGAAAACAGATGAAAACAACAAATTCAAATTCAAGAAGAGACTTTATGAAGTTTGTGGGGCTTAGCTCTTTGGTAGCCATTACCCCTACCGTAAGTAGTGCTGCGACGATTCCTCATATTGTCGTAGTAGGTGGAGGATTTGCAGGGGCAACCTGTGCTAAGTACCTTAAAATGTGGGGTGGGAGTAGTGTTGATGTAACGATTATAGAACCAAATGCTACTTATGTATCACCAATTCTTAGTAATTTGGTACTTAATGGACAAAAGACAACATCTAACTTATCATTTACCTATGGGTCGTATAGTAGTAAATATGGAATCAATATGGTTCACAGTACCGTAAACGCTGTTGATAAAACCAACCAAAGCCTTACTTTAGCGAATGGGAACAGTGTTAAGTATGATAAGTTAGTATTGGCTCCAGGTATAGACTTTATCAAAACCAATGAGTATGACATCGCCAAAATTCCTCACGCATGGAAAGCAGGAGAGCAGACCAACTTACTCAAAGCACAGATTGACGCTATGAAAGATGGCGATACCTTTACCATGACCATTCCCGCAGCTCCATACCGTTGTCCTCCTGGACCTTATGAGAGAGCCTGTGTAGTAGCTGATTATCTAAAAAATACCAAAGGGTACAGCAACTGTAAAGTAGTGGTATTGGATGCCAATGCAAAGATTATTGTAGAAGAGGAAACTTTTGCTACAACCTTTGCCAATTATGGGGTAGATTACCGACCAAGTACCACCGTAACCCATGTTGATGACACTACCAAAACTGTTAGCTATACGGAAGGTGGGACATCTAAAACATTAAGTTCAACCGTTTTAAATGTTATACCAAACCAAAAAGCAGCCCCTATTATCTTTACAGCAGGAGTGAACTCAGGAAATTGGGCTCCGATTAATCCATTGAGTTATGAATCAGTTGTTGCGAGTGGTATCTATATTATCGGAGATTCACAAGCTACAGGACAACCAAAAGCTGGACACATTGGAAACTCTGAAGCTAAGGTCTGTGCTGATGCAATTTTACGAACCCTAAGTGGGGTTGCACTATACGCTTCACCAAAGACCAATTCTGCTTGTTACAGCCCAACCTCAGCGACAGAAGCTTCATGGTTAACAGGGGTGTTTAAATACGATACAGGAACTCAAACCATGGTTGCTGCCAATACAGCAGCAGGAGGTCCATCGACTTCTAACTATGGTAAAATGTTTTTATGGTCTGGGAATCTTTTTGCGGATACCTTTTCATAAAATAATATTGTAGCGTGGCGTTTTCTAACCCACGATGAACGGATATAAACTATCTTTCGTGGGCAAGAATGCACCACGCTACAGGAAGAAGTGTAAAGCACTTATGAAACATACCAAAACACCTAAGCCAATTTTCCATTTTTTTAAGTAGTATGCAAAAAAATTAAAAAGGAAAATAGAGATGAAAATCTTACTAACCACACTACTACTCCTAAGCTCACTTTATGCCGAACTAAAAATAGGTGAGAACTTTCCAAAACTAACATTAGTTGACCAGTTTGATAAAAAGGTAGAACTACCAACCCAAGGTACTTTAACACTGATTATTTCATTTGAAAAAGATGTCTCAGCCGACATCAAAGATTTTTTAAATACCAAAAATACCAACTTTCTAAGTGACAATAACATTACTTATATCTCTGATATTAGTGGTATGCCTACTTTTGTTACCAACTGGTTCGCTCTTCCTAAGATGAAAAAATTTGATTTTAAAGTGGCACTAATTTATGATGAAGATGAAGGGAAAAAGTTAAATCGTGAAGAGAAGAGAGTTACGATTATGACTTTGAAAGACAATAATATAACAACTATAGATTTTATACCATCCAAAGAGCTACAGAATATTTTTAAATAAGTGAGTATCCACGCAAAGAGACAGTTTCAAAAACTGTCCCTCTATAATAGTTATGGGCGACCAGTACCCATTCCTTGTCCCGTACCTTGCCCTTGTCCTTTCCCCATTTGACCACGACCCATGCCTTGACCACCTTGACCGTTATTACCATTAACACGATTTTCCACCTGTGTGGTTTGATGTGACTGAAACTCTGTAGCATCTACAGAACCATCCCCATTGCTATCAATGCTTTCAAATGCTGGAGCAGTTCCTGCATTTCTCAATGCTTTACCATCTTCTGCATTTTGAGCCATTCTATTGGCTCTAGCCGTCTCTAACTCTGTTTGACTAATCTTACCATCACCATCTGCATCAAAATCTTCAAATGTTGGCTGATTAGCCCCTGCTTTTCCTTGTCCACCCATACCTACACCTTGTCTCGAATCTCTAAAAGCTGCTTGTTCTTCAGCTGTCATTGTTGCAACACGACTCTGCATCTCTGCTCTAAAGTCTGCTCTATCTTCAACAGCTACTGTACCTCTCATATCAATAAGTTCCTCTGTTGTTAGTTGTGAAAAATCTGCTGCCATTAAACCTATGGTTAAAAATCCTATTGTTAAAACTGTTTTTTTCATAATTTATCCTTTTTAGAAAGTTGTTCTAAATGCTGATTTTTCAGCTTTTAGCTTATGTAATAATAACTTAGATTTGTTACTTGATTGTTACCTATATCTACTGAAAATAGATACCTAATCCCAATGAGAAAGTATGATCATAAGAGAAATCATCTAAGGCATAACTATAGGCTACTGTAGCAAAAACATTGTTGCTAAATTTATAACTGTTAAACCAAGAGAGACCCTGTTCTGCATCTACATCGGGGTAGATAGAACCTGTATGATTATAGGAGAGTGCCGTGTACCATGAGTTGTTCAAGGCATAACCAGTTCCTATAGAAAAAGCCGAATAATCCTCATAGTCTATATCTTTACTATCGCCACTTAAGGTATGTCCATAATAGAGAAATATATCCTGTTTAGAATTCAAAAGATAATTGTAGTTAAGCGAAGCGAAATAGTCGTTGTCTCGCGAAGCAACACTCTGTTCCGTGGTTACATACTGGCTCAAACGACCTTGTCCTTGTCCTTTTCCTCCTGCTCTTGTAGTTGTTGTAGATTGACTATCATCAACAATCTTACTACCAATAGAGAGTTTTAGTGTACTGCTAGGCAACGCAAAGAAATAACCTGTCGCGACATAAATATCATTATCACTATAGGAGTTGTCTTCTATGTAGCTGTTATTGGTGGTAGTTTGAGCGTTAGAGATAGAGACATCCCAATCACGATAGCGATAATTGGCATAGAGATTCAGAGAGTTTTCACTATCATACACCTCATCGGTACGTATATCACTACCTACTTTAAAGGTTAATCTACCCCAATAGTTACTGGAAGCCGTTGCTTTTTCCCTGTTTGAACAACCGTTTTTATTGACCAACTCATCAAAAGGGGTATTGGGGCAGAGGTCAGCACTATCCTCTACACCATCAATGTCATTATCTTGATAAGCCATAACAGCACTTGAGAGAAATAACAAAATTAGCATTATGGTTGTATATTTCATGATTGTAATCCTTTACATATAATATAGCACCTTATAGTATAGTCTTTTTGTTACTTAAGTGTTAATAATATGTGAATTATTTATAGATATGTTAAGGAGAAAGGGTACAAAGGTTATACCCTTCTAAATTTGTTTTAAACTTACTGTCTGGCTAACTGTCGAGTAAATGCATTAAGATGTTTATAACTACCTTTTAAAAGATTTTCATAAACCATCTCAAGGTCAGCAGGAACTTCAGCTTCAAGAATCTCTTCCAAGTCTGCAATATCTGTCTCTTCAACCAATACACCCACTTCAAGAGCATCAACTAAAGAGCTACTACCTTTAGCTATCAATGTATCATAGAGTGCTTGAAGCTCTTCATCTTCAAAACTACCTACCGTATCAAGTGTTGTTGGTGACTCCAAAGAGTATCTATCTAAGAGAGATTGGATTGCATCCATATGTTTCTGTTCCGAACGAGCAATATTTCTAAAGACTCTTGTACCCCACATCTCATAAAGATACGCATAAACATCACGAGCAACTTTTTCCTCTTCTATCATAAAGAGTAGTCCCTCTTTTTGCACATCACTTAAGTCACTAAGTGGAAT
Organism: Campylobacterota bacterium; assembly: GCA_022600655.1. Taxonomy (GTDB): domain Bacteria; phylum Campylobacterota; class Campylobacteria; order Campylobacterales; family Sulfurovaceae; genus UBA1140. The sequence continues at coordinate 11,125 of JAHZJZ010000318.1, forward strand.
GTCTACAATGGCAGTAACATCTCCATTCAATTGACTATTTTGAGCCTGTCCACGATTCATAGAGACAGATTTTCCACCTTTGTTTCCTACACCTGCATTGCTATTACCATTCATTCCTCTAGCACTACCTATCACACTCAATAAAGCTACCACTGTTGAGATTATAATTGTCTGTTTTAACATCATCTATCCTTTAAGTTTTGATAATTAAAGTATAGGATAGCTTTGTTACTTAAGTGTTACTTCATAAATTAAATAAGGTCTAAATTATAAGGAAACAACAAAGAGACAGTTACCACCTCTTCCTCAACCTCCAAACTTTTTTCAATCCCCAACTCAACACAAAGCTTCTCTACAATATGTAGTCCAATTCCCAGCCCTCGGTCACCCTCTTTATAAAACCTATCAAAAACTTTTTCAGGTTTTTTGATGCCATAAGAGCTGTTGCTAATAGAGAGTCTATTCCCCTGCATTTTAATTTTAATAAAACCATTAGAGGTATTGTATTTACAGGCATTGCTTAACAAATTATAGAGTATTCGGCTTAGTGCATTTTTGTTGGAAGTGATGATTTGGTTTTCTACTTCAACTTGCCAGTTAAGATAGTCATAGAGTGTATTAAAAAACTGAACCTGCTCATTAACAGCCTCCTGTATAGAAAACTGCTCTTGTTCAAAAACATTCTCTTTGAGATAGACATCAAGGTTTTTATGTAACATTGAGATGGCATTAGCACTCTGGGCGATGCTCTCTACCTCTTCATTTTTCTCCATCATCTTTAGATTAATAAGTATAGAAGTTATAGGAGTGTTGAGGTCATGGATAATATCTTTGATAAACTCTTCTAAAAGTAACAAAGCATTACGCAGAGGATGCAAAGCATAAAGTGCAAAAAGAAGTGAGATGATTATCGCCACCACAGTGAGCCATATAAATTGCCAAATAATGGTCTTTTTTATCTCATTTAAAAGTTTATGATACTCTGATATGGGGTAAAAAATCTTTAATAAATCTTCTTGTTCTTCGGCTAAAGGTGTTAAAATATAGAGGTTCTCTTTCTCAAAATAGAGTTCATATAGCCTATGGGCTTCGGTTTTAGGAACAATATCAATATCGAAACGTTTATCATCAAAAAAAAAGCTATAGTTCTTCATCTCTAAAAAAAGATGTTCACTTAGATGCTCCTCTTCTAACTTATAGTAGTTATAAAAAATAAAAGCCAAAAACAGCTCTATCACCACTAAAAAAAGGGAAAAACCCTTAATGAGTGACTCCTTTTCAGATAATCTGATAACCCACTCCTCGCACATTTTTAATCTCTATATTTAACTGTTTTTTGAGCTTTGTTATATTGACACGCAAGGCTAAATCGGTGGGTTTTTCTAACAGCATTAAGAGTTCATTTTTTACCACAGGGTTGGGGTAGTTTTGAATCAATGAAATCAACAGACGTTTTTGAACCTCACCCATATTGAGTAGTTTTCTATCTTTTGTAATCTGATGAGTCTGTAAATCAATCTCAAAGGCTCTAAATTTTAACTGCTCTTTTAAAGTAGCTGTTTTGGCTTTAATGCGAATCAACAACTCATCAGGGTCAAATGGTTTTTTAACATAATCATCAGCCCCTGCGATAAACCCTTGAGTCACAGAGCCAATATCAATCATCGCAGAGATAATAATCGTCGGTGTAAAATCTTCAGCATTACGCAACTCACTTAACAAATCTACCCCACTAATCAAAGGCACATTGATATCAAAAAGGTAAAGAGCATAACGCCCCTCATAACTAAACTCCATCGCCTCTTCACCATTTTTTGCCCAATCAACTTCATACCCTTGTAAACTTAAGTACTTTACTAACGTTTTTGCTAAATTTGGGTCATCTTCTAATAACAGTAATCTACTCACTATTTCCCTCCTCGACCTTGTCCATTACCCATTCTATGTTGGGATTGATGTTGAGGATATTGTCTTCGTATATTTTGATTTTGTTGGCGTTTACCTTTAGCAAATGATGTTTGAAGTTCTTTTATAACTTGAACTCGACTCTCTTTATTCATCTGACGAAGTTGTAACTTTAACTGATTCATCAAAACTCTTCGTTCAGAAGCTTTAGCTGTTTTTATGTTTACAATATGTGCTTGAATATCAAAAGGTTTAGGAGCTGTCTCCTCTGCTATTAAAGGTAAAAAAAGGAAAAGAGAAATTATAATATAACGTATCATGAGAACTCCTTCTAAGTTATCTTTTCTCATTATACTATCTTATTGTTACCGCTATGTTAACTTAAGAAGAGGGCAAACGTAACTTTTTCTTCATATTAAAAAACTCCAAATAGGCATCAACTCCCTCCTCTAATTGAGTGCTATTTAAATCCATAGGACGCTTTTGAGAAAACTTCATAAAAAACTGTTTAGGCATGATTGACTCCTCTTTTTGTGGGTTTTTTAAATACTTTAGCAGTCTATTTTTTATCACTTTATCACTGCTATATTTCATCAAATAACGGCGATAGATTAGTTCACTAGGAATCTGCTGTTCTACATGACAACTTAGACAATTTTTATAGAGAAAACTCTCTTGTTTCGGTATCTCTTGGGCTACTAAATTTAGACTTATAAGTACCAAAAACATGAATCGTTTTACCATGATATCTCTACCTCCGTTCCTTGATTATAAACTGATTTAATATTAAATCCATATCCATAACGCTCAACCACTTGCTGGACAATATCTAACCCTATACCAAAGCCCCCTTCACTCTTATTGGCTCGATTAAAGCGTCCTACAATACCCTGTAAATCTTGCTCTTTAATTCCTATACCTCCATCGGTAAGGGTTAAACTCTTTTCTTTCAAAGAGATGTTTAGAGACCCCTCTATTTTATTATATTTAATGGCATTTGAAAGCAAATTATCTACGAGACGAATAGCATCATTTCTATCCATGGAGAGGATAATATTTGCTGCGATATCTATAGTAAGC
>JAHZJZ010000319.1 GCA_022600655.1 Campylobacterota bacterium
GGTGAAGGTAATTTATTTTTTAAAAATAAACAAGGTGTTAGATTTTCTATAGATGACCTGTCTACAGGAGAAAAAACACTACTTTCAAAAGTACTTTATCTATTTTTTCAAGGTTATAAAGACAAAGTAATCCTAATAGATGAACCTGAACTATCCTTGCACCCAAGTTGGCAAAACAAAGTTCTAAAAATTTATGAGAATTTTGCAATTAAAAATAACTGTCAAATAATTATAGCAACTCATTCACCTCATATTATAGGAAGTGCAAAAAATGAATATATACGAATTCTTAGAAAAAATGAAGATGGTAATATTGAAGTCATTAATGATGTAAAGGCTTATGGTCGAGATATAGAGTGGGTTTTAGAAGAGATGGGTGTAGAAGATACAAGATTGCCTAAAATTGTAAAACGCTTTGATGAGATACAAAAGTTGATTAATAATGAAGAGTTTGATAAAGCAGATGAAGCATTAGATAAGTTGGAATATGTAATTGGAGATAACGATAAAGATATTTTAGCACTTAGAAATGATTTGGCTTTTGAACGGATGGATTTTGAAGAAGATAATTAAAAGTAAAGAACCTAAAAGTTTAACATCTTATCGAAGTACAATTTCTTATAAAGATTTAAAAAAATCAAATATTTACGAAGACTTTCAAGAAAAAACAAAAGAGCAATGTAGAGAAAATAAAGCTGATAACTTAAGAAAACAGTTACTTAAAGAGCAAGGGTATATCTGTTGTTACTGTATGAGTCGAATTGATTGTGATAACAGTAAAATTGAACACTTTAAACCTCAAACAAAAAATAGAGAGTTTCAGATAGATTACCAAAACTTTTTTATTGCTTGTGAGGGTGGAGAGGGACTTAAAGCAAAAGAACAGTGTTGTGACACTAAAAAGGGTGAAAAAGCTTTACAACATATAGACTTACTATCTTCAATAGAACAGAATATTTTTTATGTAAAGGGTGCTAGAAATATCTCTATTAAGTCAATTAATGAGAATATAGATAAAGAAATTAATGATGTTTTAAACTTGAATATTACGGTACTTGAACGAAATCGAAAAGAAGTTTATGATAGCGTGATGAAAAATCTAAAATCAAGAGGGTATACTATTGCTAATATCAAAAGAATTTTAGATTATTATAAAAATAAGCATAATGAAAAGTTTGAACCCTATTGTGAAATGATAGTCTATTTTTTAAGTAAGAAATTAAAATCTAAAGGTGTTTTATAATGCAAAAACTATTCAAATCCTGCTACGAACTAGACAGCAGATGCTACGAAGAGTACAACCTAACCGAAGATATTTTAATGGAACACGCAGCTAATGGTATGGCTGACTACATCAAAGCCAATTTTAAAGAGCAGAGTTCAGTTCTTATCGTTTGTGGCGTGGGAAACAATGGAGCTGATGGCATTGTTTTAGCACGACTAATACAAGGATTTTACGAGGTAAAACTCTATCTGCCTTTTGGAGTCCGTTCTGTAATGGCAGAGGTTCAACTTGAAAGAGTTCAGTGTTTGGACATTGAGTTTGTCGATGAGGTAGAAGAGGCAGATGTGATTGTTGATGCTATCTTTGGAGCAGGGCTTAGCCGTGAACTAGATGAGAAAACACGCAGAGTTATTGTGCAGCTAGAGGCATTAGAGGGGTTTAAAATTGCTTGTGATGTTCCTACAGGAATTGATGTTGATGGGAATCCTCTGCCTATGGCATTTTTTGCTGATGTAACGATAACCATGGGGGCGTTAAAAGAGGCTCTCTATAGTGATATGGCTAAAGATTATGTGGGTGAGGTGATTTGTGTTGATTTAGGGTTGCATTATGATAAATATACGGAAGGGTTTGAGAGTAACACATTACTTTTGGAAGAGAGTGACTTAAAACTCCCAAGTCGTAACTGGTCAAAGATGACTCATAAAGGTAGCTTTGGACATCTGGCTGTGATTGCTGGAGAGAAAGAGGGAGCTGGAGTTATGTCGGCAAGTGCAGCACTTCGTTTTGGAGCTGGGCTTGTGACAATGGTTGGTGAACTAGTAACGCCTCTGCCACTGGCTATTATGCAAGATACAGAGTTACCATATAATACCACAGCCATTGCTTTTGGTATGGGATATGGTGATGATTTTGAAGATGAAATAGTTGATGATATTTTAGATAGTGAAGCACCATTAGTACTTGATGCTGATATTTTTAATTCTGAGTTAATTTTAGATTTTTTAAATCAAAAAGATAGAAGTATTGTTCTGACACCACACCCAAAGGAGTTTGTATCTCTATGGCATATGAGTATGAATAGCCCTCTAAATGTAGCTCTGCTTCAAGCCAATAGATTGAGTAAAGTACGTGAGTTTTGTGAGGCTTACCCTCATGTAACACTTTTGTTGAAAGGAGCTAACACTATTATCGCTGAGGATAAACGAGTTTTTATCAATCCCCATGGTAGCTCAAAACTTAGTAAAGGTGGTTCAGGTGATGTTTTGAGTGGACTTATAGGGGGACTCTTAGCACAGGGTGAATCTACTCTTGATGCCACGATTCATGCCTCTTTAGCACTAACTGCTGGTGCAAAAGCTTATGGTGGGAGTTCTTATGCTATGCTTCCAACTGATATTATTGAGGAGATAGCAAAGCTTGAAAAAGGTAGCCGTATTATTTAGTGGAACGGGGAGTAACTTAGCTTATATTTTAGAGCATTTACACCAAAAAGAGTTAGAAGTGGTGGTGGCATTGACCAATAATCCTAGTGCAGGGGGGATTGAATTTGCCAAAGCCTATAATATCCCGTTAGAGATTATCGATTCTAAAAGTTTTAAAAGTCGTGAGAGTTTTGATGAAGAGTTGGTACATGCTCTAAATTACTATAAACCTGATTTAACAGTTTTAGCAGGGTTTATGCGTATCTTAACGCCGATATTTACAGAACAGATAAAATCTATTAATTTGCATCCTTCTTTATTGCCATTGCATAAAGGCATGTATGCAATAGAGCGAAGTTATGAAGATGAAAATGAGCTTGGAGGTGTCTCTGTTCATTGGGTGAGCAGTGAGCTTGATGGTGGTGAGGTGATACTCCAAAAAGAGGTCTTAAAGCTAGACAAAGACTTTGAGACCTATGAGAATGAGGTTAAAATTATTGAAAAAATAGCTCTGTGTGAGGGGATAGTTCAAGCTCTGTCCATCAACTAAGCTCTAAAGGTTTTACCTTAAAGTGGTTTATTGAGTCTCCACTACTTAAAATTTTAACACCTGTGATATCTTTATTGTTTCTATCTTTGTTATGGAAAAGTTTCTCTTTAAGTGACAGCAGATTGATATCCCACTCAGCATTAATCTGTTGTACAAACTCTAAAGACATATAGATAAACCCATTGATATAGTTCATATTGGCTTTATAGATAATCTCTTCAATCTCCTCTTTTCTAAATGTTAAATCACTCTCTTTAAATAGACGATGTGTTTTACTATTAAGTTCATAAAGTTTAAAGTGTATCTTTTTTGAGTGATAGGCATCATCTGCTCTAAATTCAGGGTACTCAATTTTGATGAAGTTGACTTCATGAATCAAATCTTTAATATCTAAATTGTTGATTGTTTCTGTGATTGACTCTCTCCACTCTTTTACTGAAGCAGTGGCAGAGATAAGGATACTGAACTCACTATTATTAAGTTTTTTGAGTCTTATTTTGTCATTAATTTGATTTAATATATTTGAGATGTTGGGCTCATACCCTATGATAAATATGGTATTGATAGCATGATTTACTTTCTCATCAAGTAAGTCGTTAAAAGTGTAGTTTGTATCTGCATCCTCCATGATTCCTTTTTCTATATCGTAGTGATAGGTAAATTTAAATATCCCTTTATTTAACTCTTTTGCATCCACATGAATATTAGTACTGGTATCAAACTCATCTTTTTGCTCTGTAAAAAGTTTAGAGAAAGACTTTTTGACAGCATCACCATAGGAGTTACTTGAGATTAGTATAATATTGTTGTTCTTGTGGTACTCACATAATGATGATGGACAGAAACTACTAATAAGTTTGGTTACAATGTTAGAGGTTGCTTTTCTTGCTTCATCAAAATCAGGTGGAGAGAGTCGAATGACATTTTCATAGCTCTCATAGTTTTGATACTGTTCTGACTGTGATGCGAGAGTACCTATTATTTTTACCATTTTTCTATAGTTTTTATTATTGAGTTTATAACCAATATTTCCAAGTAGACTATCAAATATATCACTCATAGTAGCTATAATGATATAGCGTTTATTTTCTGATATCGCTTTGATAAAGTTATTAATCGACTCATTGGTTGTCTCTGGCGATGAATTATCAATAAGAATGATTTTGATATGCTTTTTACACTTCTCCTCTTTTTCTAAAAAGCGATTGATTCCATTGAGTTGGTATCCTAAATGTTTATAGTTTCTTA
>JAHZJZ010000320.1 GCA_022600655.1 Campylobacterota bacterium
AAAATTTATGTTCGTTAGCATTTATTAGCTGTGTGGCGATAATCATACCGTTGTCTTCTAATTGATTAATGAGTTTCATCGCTATATCTTCCTCTTGGCTATCATTATAGAAAATAGCTGATAGATATTGTGGTCCTATATCTGGTCCTTGTCCATTGGTCTGCTCTGGGTCGTGTGTTTCAAAAAAGAGTTTGGTTAGCTCTTCAAAGCTTACAACAGTTGGGTCATAGGTAACCTCTACGGTCTCTAAGTGACCTGTATCTTTGTAGCACACCTCTTGGTAAGTTGGGTCTTCTAGGTGTCCACCCATATAGCCAGAATCAGCTGCGAAGACACCCTCTTGTTTCTCAAACCAGTACTCTACACCCCAGAAACATCCAGCTGCAAAGTAGGCTTTTTTGAGTTTACTGTCCTCTTCTAATGATTCAAAATCAAGTGAGACTGAGTTAACACAGTGTCGTGTACTTTTAGGAGTCATCTGCTCACCTCTAAATACATGTCCCAAGTGTCCACCACAGGCACTGCAGACGATTTCAACTCGTCGTCCATCGGCATCAGGAACCTCTCTAACAGCTCCCTCTATGGCATCATCAAAACTTGGCCACCCTGAGCCTGAATCAAATTTATCTTCGGAGTGAAAGAGTGGAGTATTACATTTTCGGCAAGTGTAAGTTCCATTTTTATAGAAGCTGTTAAATTTTCCAGAGAAGGGCATCTCTGTACCTTTGTTCTCTATGACGCGTATCTCTTCGCTGTTTAAATTATTATATTTCATTATTTTCCTTTTCGGAGTAATTTAGTCTTATTTGTAATAATATAACATCATTAGTTAAAAGTTAGCCATGAAAATTAAAAGCTATGAGATAAAATTTTTGTTAAATTAAAAAATAATAGCTTTGGTAACTTTTTTGTAATATTTCTCTTAGAAGTCTTGAAAAATAAAATTAAGAATAGTACAATTGCCTCGTGATTTAAATAGAATATAAAAAATGTAAATAATAGATACATTACACGAAAGAACTTAACAACTATAAGATTTCATATAGTATAAAAACTCTAAAAATAAAAGAAAAAATCACACTCTACAAAAAATGCACAATTATGCTATAATATATTTTTAAAATTGAAAAGGAATAAACAAGTATGAATCAACGAACTATTAGCAAACCAGTAGAAGTTGTTGGGATAGGTCTTCACAAAGGTGAACCTATTAAACTAAGACTTGAACCACTAGGAACTGATGCAGGTATTGTCTTTTATCGTGAAGATTTAGCTTTAAGTATTCCACTCTCTCCCGCCTCTGTTATCGATACTCAGATGGCAACGGTTATTGGTTCAGATAAAGGTTATATTTCGACCATTGAACATTTTCTTTCGGCTATTTACGCATATGGAATAGATAATCTACGGGTGATTGTTAATGGTAATGAGATGCCAATTATGGATGGAAGTGCCAGTTCATTTTGTTTCCTTTTAGATGAAGCAGGGATTCAAGAGCAAGATGTTGCGAAAAAAGTTATTAGAGTCAAGCAGAGTGTTGAGATAGTTGATGGTGATAAGTTTGTAAGACTTGAACCAAGCGATGAGGTAACCTTTGATTTTGAGATTGATTTTGAACATCCAGTGATTGGTCAACAATCTCAAGCTTATAGCTTTGGAACCAAATCTTTTACAGAAGAGATTTCACGGGCTAGAACTTTTGGTTTTGCCAGAGATATTCAGTATTTGCAGAGTATCAATCTTGCTTTAGGTGCTAGTCTGAACAATGCTATTGGTTTAGATGATGAAAAAGTTTTAAATCCTGAAGGTTTACGATTTGATAATGAGTTTGCACGTCATAAAATTCTTGATGCCATGGGTGACATGATGGTTATGGGACATAATGTTTTAGGAGCCTATAGCTCATTTGCAGGAAGTCATAAACTTAACCATGAGTTAACGGTTAAACTTCTCTCCGATACAGCTAACTATGAGATGGTAACTTTAAACAGAGTACAAAGTCGGGAGTTTGCAAAAAGTTTTGCCTAGATATAATATAGTTATTATCTCTATCGCTTCTCCTCTGCTTATAGGGGTTTATGAAGATGGTATGTTAAAAGAAGAGATAAAAAGTGAACAGAAAACTTCAGAGATACTGCTTAAGCTCCTAATGGAGATAGTTCAAAAATATAACGATTGTCATATTATTTATACCAATGGACCAGGCTCTTATATGGCAATTAAGTTAAGCTACATTACGCTTCGTACGCTTGAGATAACAAATAATATAAGCTTTAGTGGATGTGATGCATTTTCACTCAATCAACAAAATCCAATAAAAGCGATGGGTAAACTCTACTTTATCAAAGAAAAAGAGACTATAATAACGAAAAAATTTGATGAGGCAGTAGAGCAACGGTTTAAATTACCTTCCATGTTGAGTGAAGTGACTATTTTAGACGATAATAAACCTTTGTATATCTTACCAGCCGTATAACCTTTGCGTTTGACATCAACAAAGGAAGTACTTTGTTTGTATCGGTACCAGCGACATCAGCGAACTTAGGACCAGGGTTTGATACTCTTGGACTAGCCATTAACTTACGTAATGAAATCACCATAAAGCCTTCACGTTTTTTCTCTGTCTCTACTAATGGTGAGGGAGCAGAGAATCCACATATTCGTAAAAATATTCTTTTTATGAACATCTTCAATAAACAGTACCAAGCTTTAAAAGGTCGCAGAGATAACTTTCGATTTGAGTTTACCAATCGTATTCCAATCTCAAGAGGGTTGGGAAGCTCTTCTGCTGTGATTACAGCGGCTTTGACAGCTGCTTATATCTCAGCAGGAGAGCGTTACAACAAACGAAAGATTTTAAATCTTGCTCTTGAGTATGAACCTCACCCAGATAACATTACCCCAGCAGTGATGGGTGGATTTAATGTTGCTTGTGTTGAAGATAAAAAAGTATACAGTAAAAAACGAAAAGTTCCTGACTATCTGAGGGCTGTTTTAGTCGTTCCTAACAGAACCATATCAACAGCAAAGTCACGAACGATTTTACCTGATATTTATAGGAAAGATGAGATGGTTTATTCACTGTCTCGTTCATCTTTTATGACTTCTCTGTTTATGACAGAGTCTTGGGATTTATTAAGAATTGCTTCTAAAGATAAACTACATCAAACCAGACGGATGAAATAGATGCCTGAATTGTTTGATGTTCAAAAGATAGCTTTGGCTAATGGAGCCTTAATGAGTACACTTTCAGGATCGGGTTCAACCTTTTTCTCTTTGGCTTATGCTGATGATGCAGCCAAGATTCATCAAGCTTTAGCCCAAAAATTTCCAAACTTTAGAGTATTTACCAAGACTCTTGATAATTATGGTATAACTTCAAAGAGTTAACAACATATTTTAGGTATAATTATGCGAAAAAATGAACCTATACGAATGTGTATAGCATGTAGAGAAAGAGAACTGCAACAAAAGTTGATACGACTACAACAAGATAACAATAATATTTTCCCCTATACAGGTCAAGGTAGAAGTTTTTATTTATGTAATAGATGTAGTGGTAATGAAAAGAAAATCATAGGCTTAACTAAACGTTTCAAACTCTCTGCAAGTGATCGTGAACAGTTTGTTAAGTATTTAAAGGAGTTAGATAAGAATGGATAAAGTTAAAATCCAAGAGATAGCAGATGAGGCTGGTGCATCAAATGCAGAACTTATTGAGAAAGCAAAAGAGTTAGGCTATGATGTAAAAGCAGCAAACAGTTCTGTTACTATGGATCAAGCTGGTATATTGATTGACTATGTCATCAATGGGGTAAAACCCCAAACAGCAAAAAAAGTACAAGTAAAAAAAGCAACGGTAGTAAAAAAGGCTGATGTCAAAACTACTGAGAAAAAAGATGATACTGCTACAGTAGAAACTCCTGAAAAAGAGACTCCAAAAAAAGAGGCTCCTAAAACAGAGACGGTAGAAGAAAAAGTATCAGAAGTTAAAGAGCCTTCTATTAAAGAAGAGGTGAAAACTGAAACTCCTGCTGAAGAGAAAACTACTGAAACAGTTGAAGAAGCTCCAGTTGTAGCAAAGCCAAAAGTTAGAAGAAAACGTGCTGGTATTACGGTTGTCAAAAAGGCTGACAGAGAGAAGCCAAAGCTTAGAGTAGTTGAAGAGGCAAAACCAGACAAAGAGATTAATGTTGTTCGAAAATCTCAACCAAGAGGTATGCCAACTCCTCCATCTAAGAAGAAACCAAAGAAAATCGCTCAAGCAAAAGAGAGTGGTGAAAGACTTGACTTCTTAGGAAATTCAAGTTTTGGAACAGGAAGAGAGTCTGTCTCTGAAGTAGAGGATGAGCAAGAAGTATTGATGCTTGATTTCTCTGATAAAAATATCTATGAAGATATGATGAAGCAAGAGCAGAAGCGTAAAGAGGAAGCTAAAAAACGAGCATTAGCTAATGGACCAGCTGGTCGTGGTGGTCCTACTCAACACAGAAGAAGACCTTCTGGACTTAGACGTGGAGGAAAACGTAAAAAGTATGTTAAAGTAGAAAATACTGAAAGAGTTACCACTGTTGAAATACCTGAGAATGTAAGAGTTTATGAGTTTGCCGAAAAAGTTGGTAGAAGTACTGGTGAAGTAATTAAAGTACTCTTTACTATGGGAACCATGTTTACGCAAAATGACTTTCTTGACAAAGACTCTATTGAGATTTTGGCTGATGAGTTTGAAGTTGAAGTAACAACCATTGATCCATTAGATTTACTTGACTATGTAAAAGTTTATGACAGTATAGAAGATGAGAACCCTGAAGAGAGACCACCTGTTATTACCATTATGGGACACGTTGACCACGGTAAAACTTCACTACTTGATAGAATTCGTTCGACAAAAGTAGCTGCTAAAGAGGCAGGTGGAATTACACAACATGTTGGTGCTTACCAAGTAGAAAAAAATGGTAGAAAAATATCATTTATCGATACTCCTGGTCACGCAGCGTTTACTGAGATGCGTTCAAGAGGAGCTCAAGCGACTGATATCGTAATTATCGTAGTCGCTGCTGATGATGGTGTGAAACAGCAGACAAAAGAGGCTGTTTCTCATGCTAAAGCAGCTGGTGTTCCAATTGTAGTTGCTATTAACAAAATGGATAAAGAGGGTGCAAACCCTGAGATGGCTAAATCTCAATTGGCTGAATTAGAGATTACCCCAGTTGAGTGGGGTGGAGAGCATGAGTTTATTCCTGTTTCAGCTCATACAGGTGAAGGTATTGATGAACTATTAGAGACCTTACTACTTACATCAGAAGTTATGGAACTTACAGCAGATGCAAATAGAAATGCTAAAGCTGTTGTGGTTGAGAGTTCATTAGAGAAAGGTTTTGGTGCTGTTGCGAATGTTATTGTTCAAAATGGTACACTTAAAGTGGGTGACAGCGTTGTGGTTGGTACTACTTTTGGTAAAGTAAGAACCATGATACTTGATGATGGAACTCAAGCTAAAAAAATTGGACCAAGTACACCAGCAGCAGTGGTTGGACTCTCAGAAGTTCCAATAGCTGGTGAAGTAATGGTTGTTATGGATTCTGAGAAAGAGGCAAGAGAACTTGCTGATAAGCGTTCAGAGTATGCTAGAGCTAAAGAGTTATCGAAAAGTACAAAAGTATCAATTGATGACCTCTCTTCTATTATCGCAGAGGGTAACCTTAAGTCTCTACCAGTAATTATTAAAACAGATGTACAAGGTTCTCTTGAAGCGATTAAAGGAACACTGCCGCGCGCGTGTTGGGGACGACTTGCTCCAGCATGCTTCGGCTTGCGCCGGCTTTTCTTCGCTTTCTGCGCAGGTTTCGCCGCAGGATGCCA
>JAHZJZ010000321.1 GCA_022600655.1 Campylobacterota bacterium
AAAACTTTTGGCGTTAATGTCTCTATTACCTATAGTAGCATTAGCAGAAGATACACTTAATTCAGGTGATACAGCATGGATGATGGTATCAACAGCATTTGTACTACTAATGACCCCAGCTGGTCTTGCACTATTTTATGCAGGTATGACAAGAAGCAAAAATGCACTAAACACATTTTCAATGGTTATGGGAGCGTTTGTTTTAGCATTTGTAGTATGGATTGTTGCAGGTTACTCAATCGCATTTGGTGCGAGTGAAAGTGCATTCTTACAAAACTTTATGGGTGGATTTGGTCATATTATGCTAAGTGGTGTTAACTGGACTGACCTTTCTGGTTCTTACCCTACTTATGTATTTATCGCATTCCAAGGTACCTTTGCAGCTATTACGGTAGCGATTGCATCTGGTTCTGTTATTGGACGTATGAAATTCTCTACATGGATGGTGATTGTAGCACTATGGGGAATTTTAGTATATGCTCCTATTACACACATGGTATGGGGTGGAGATGGTGCCTTACTATTTGATGCTGGTGCTTTAGACTTTGCTGGTGGTACAGTTGTACATATGAATGGTGGTTTAGCTGGTTTGGTTCTTGCTATCTTAGTTGGTAAACGAGCTGGATACAACAAAGTAGCTATGAAACCGTTCTCTATCATCTTAACAGCTGTTGGTGCAGCACTATTATGGTTTGGTTGGTATGGATTTAATGGTGGTTCTGCATTTGGTGCAAACGCTATTGCTGGTTTGGCTGTGCTTACTACTACCATTGCCACTGCTGCAGGTGCTGTAACATGGATGTTAATCGAGTGGTTTGTGTATAAAAAACCTACACTTCTTGGAATCGCATCTGGTATTATCGCTGGTCTTGTAGCCATTACACCTGCTGCTGGTTTTGTTGATGTGGGTGGAGCATTTATTCTTGGTATCGTTGGTTCAATCGTTGCATTTTACGGTGTGGTTGTACTTAAGAAAAAGCTTGGTTATGATGACTCTCTTGATGCCTTTGGTATCCACTTCTTAGCTGGTCTATGGGGTGCATTGGCAACGGCTTTCCTTGCACTAAACGACAAAGAGTTACTATGGGATGGACCACTAAAAGAGTCTGGTGACAGAATGGGACAATTCTGGGTTCAAGTTGAATCAGTAGTAGTTGTTGGTCTATGGACATTGATTGGTACAATTATTGTTTACTACATCGCATCAGCATTAACTGGTGGAGCTAGAGTAGACGATGAGACAGAACATGATGGTCTTGATGAGTCTGTTCATGGTGAGAGAGGATTGAACCTATAGTAGCGTGGGCATTCCTGCCCACGAAGAACTGCTATTGAATATATTTCGTGGGTTAGAAAACCCACGCTACATAAGGAGTTAAAATATGAAAAAAATTGAAGCAATCATCAAGCCATTTAAACTTGAAGAGGTTAAAGAGGCACTGGTAGAAGCAGGAATTGAGGGGATGACCATCTCTGAGGTTAAAGGTTACGGACGACAACAAGGTCACTCTGAACTCTATAGAGGGGCTGAGTATGTGGTGGAGTTTATTCCTAAAGTTAAGATTGAGATTGTAGTAAGTACAGATGAGTATGCTACTTTAGCAATCAATGCCATTAAAGATGCAGCCCACACTGGTAAAATCGGTGATGGTAAAATCTTTGTTAGTACAATCGACAGCGTTCTTAGAGTTCGTACTGGTGAAACAGATACTGAAGCTCTATAGGTACTGTGGTGTGGGGTTTAATCCCCACAAAAACCTATTCAAACTCAAAATCTCTACATTCTGTGTAACCTCATCTACTCTTATACAGAGGAACAATCTCTCTTGATACTCTCTTTATCAACTTCAAAAACTTCACCCCAAATCAGATACTCTTCTTTGGCTCGTGCTATGTCTAATTGGATTCATAAGTTTTAAATAAGTTTCGTAAATAGTCTCTAAGTAGTTAGCATTTGTGAAATAAGTATATTTTTCATCATAAGTTCCTATTTTTACTATTTATTAGTAAGTATAGGTTCCTATATTATCATTTTATTGTTATGTTTGAATTAAAATATGAGAACTACTCCTAGTCTATTAGGAAAGATATGAGTTGAAGTTTTAAAGGGAGGAGGTATATTACAAAGGAGTATGTGAATAAAATTTTACTTCAAATCATTTTGGAAATCGCTTTTCCAAAGTGGAACCCTTTTTTAAAAGGAGGAGATATTTTGAGTTCCACATCTTTCATATTGGTATTATAGGATTACTTTGTAAACCAGTGGACAATGGAAAATCAATCATAAGTTAATGAAGTAACTATTACCTAACCTTTAATATTTTTATCTACAATATAAGTAAGATAAAAATCACTTAAAGGATAAAAAGATGAAAAGCTTAACACTCAGCTCTTTATTAGTTAGTAGTTTGCTTATAGTTGGATGTGGTGGTGGAAGTAGCAGTGACAACACCACCATCACAAATAACTCAACCAGTAGCTCAAATAGCAATACAGATACGCAACAAGAGACAAACAACACTGTAACATCCACCACACAAGAGAGTGAAACAACCCAACAGCCAACAGAGACAACAAGCACCTACAGCTCTAAAATCCCTCACACTAACCAAAAAACATGTTTCAATGCTAACGGGAATGAAGTAAGCTGTACCAATAGTGGTCAAGATGGAGCCTACCTAAACAATCTACCATCATATAACAGTAATAGTAATGACACTGTTACAGACCATATCACCAACCTTATGTGGCAACAGACATCCGATACCAATGGTGATGGGACGATTAATGTTAGTGATAAATTAAGTCAAAGTGCAGCCGTAAGCTACTGTAGTAACCTTTCACTTGGAGGTTACAATGATTGGCGACTGCCTAACATTAAAGCGATGTACTCTTTGATAGATTTTAGTGGTCAAGATGTGAGTGGCTACACTGGTACAGACACCTCAACACTAAACCCTTTTATAGATACAGACAACTTTGAGTTTGGCTATGGTGACACCTCGGCTAATGAGCGAATTATTGATGCACAGTGGGCAACCACCACCAACTATGTCTCAACTACGATGGGTGATGAGGAGACGATGTTTGGTGTCAATCTAGCTGATGGACGAATCAAAGGGTACCCACTAACAATGAGAGGTTCAGATAAACTCTACTATGTACAGTGTGTACGAGAAAATGAAGCTTATGGAACCAATGACTTTGTTGATAATGGTGACCGTACCATATCAGATAAAGCCACCAATTTAATGTGGCAAAAAGATGATAGCCAAAGTGCATTAAACTGGGAGGGTGCTATTGATTATTGTGAAGATTTGACCTTGGCTTCACAGAGTGACTGGAGACTCCCCAATGCCAAAGAGTTGCAAGGCATTGTGGACTATACCAAGTCACCAGACACCAGCAATTCAGCTGCTATAGATATGACCTACTTTAATGCCACAGAGATTATCAATGAGAATGCTCAGAGTGATTATGGTTTCTATTGGACAGGAACAACACATGAAAATATGACCAGTGGTAGAGCATCCGTCTATGTTAGTTTTGGAAGGGCATTGGGGTATATGAACAACCAATGGCTTGATGTTCATGGAGCAGGAGCTCAACGAAGTGACCCTAAAGATATTGATACTGTTGTAGATAGTGCCTACACAACGGTCTCAACCCAAACAGGAGGAACAGCTCTGGTTCATGGACCTCAAGGGGATGTGGTAAGAGGAGTGAATTTTGCTCGATGTGTTAGGAGTATGGAGTAGTACCCCTACTCCTGCTGTAGCGTTATAACCTTGATACAATCTCCTCTATACTTAAGGAGCTTAAAACCCGACCATCAAACATCTCAAAACTCTCACCTTCTTCACGTTCATCACGGTAGCACTCCATCAACTGTTTCACTTTCATTTGTGCCACAGGCAGAGGAAGAGCTTTAAAGAGTTGTCGAGCCTCTTTAGCTTCAGTCGTGGCTTTTCCACCAATGAAAATATGCACACCATCTACCTTATTGCCCTCTTCATCTTTGGCTTTACACCCCTCAAATCCGATGTCTGCAATCCCATGGATTCCACACCCTTTAGGACAAGCTGACCAGTACATGCGTACTTTTCCACCCTCTATAGGAACTTCTCTTTGTAAAAAGTTTGCCATTGCGATGGCATCGGTTTTGTTCGGAATCACACCAAAAGCACAAGTAGCCGTTCCTGCACAAGCGATTTGATGGTTGTAGTAGGTGTTGTGGTATCGGCTGTAGATTTCAAAAAGCAGACTCTTTTGTACTTCATCTACCTTGTTATCTGCCACAACTAAGTAGAGGCTCTGCTCAACACTGAGTCGTATTTTGGCATCTGTACTACTTGCCACTTGGGCGACCTCCATAAGGCAGTTTCCACTAAATATTCCACTAGGAATGCTTAGGTGAATTGCCTTTTGTTTATTGCCCAAATCAAAAACCCCACTCTCATCAAGCATATACTCATCGGTTGCTAAAATATCTCCACAACGCTCATACGCTAAACCACTATACTCTTTTATCGCCTCAACAAACGCTTCCATACCCACAGCTTCTAGCAGAAAGTGCAATCTGTTTTTATTACGGTTGTCTCTAAATCCATACTTTTTAAAAAGGTTAATTATGGATAAAAAAGTAGGAACCACCTCCTCTTGTCGGATAAAGAGTCCTGTATCTCTGGCTTGAACCCCAACGCGTCCTCCAAGGTAGAGGTTAAACCCTAACTCTTCACCCTTTTTGGCAACAATAAAAGAGCAGTCATGTCCATAGATATTACAATCATTAGTCGTTGTTCCTAAAATAGCCGTATTGAACTTTCGTGGCAAAGTACCTATCCACTCCTCTCTGTTCATAAAGAGTGATTGCAACTCATCTATAAGAGGTTTTACTTCGATGATTTTTTTATCACCCAATCCATCAAATGAAGAGGTGACAATGTTTCTAAAATTATCAATTCCTGTTTGAAAAGTACTCAGCCCCACGCTATCTAACTCTTTTAATACCGTAGCTAAATTTTCCAGTTCAATATAACGCAACTCTATCTGTTGACGCGTCGTGATGTCAATATAGTCATCTCCATACTCTTTTGCTACCTCCCCAATCTTTGCTGCCTGTGCTATACTCAACTGCCCAGCAGGAATACGCACACGCAACATAAACTTACCATCTTTTTTTAGAAATGCTCCAAAACATTTTAAGAAATAACTACTGTCGGTATCTTCTAGCTTCTCTAATCCATTGGCACAGATATTACCTAATTGCTTATAGACCTCCATGGGGGTTTTAAGTTCTTTTATTTTTTCTATTTTGTTGATTTTTTTATTGCGTAATGTGAAAGCTTCTTCTAAATGTTTCATGATATTTTCTCCATATATTTTTTTGGTATCTGTTCTGTAGCGTGGGCATTCTTGCCCACGACAGTAATGTTTGAAGTATTTTTATTGGTTATCTTTCGTGGGCTAGAAAGCCCACGCTACGGGTAAAATTGACCACATCCCCAAAAACCAAAATAGCTGGGCGTTCTGCTGTTTTGGCTTCCTCTTCCAATTTATTCAGTGTTGTTATTATCACCTGCTGATTTTTACGACTGGCATTGGCGATAATGGCACACGGTTTTTGCCCACTTACTCCTAATCGCTTCGCCTCCTCCACAATCTGTGAGACGCGACTAAGTCCCATTAATACTACTATCGTATGATTTTTTTTCTGCATCAGGTCAACCCAATCGAGATTCACAGAGTTTCCTTTTAAGTGGGCAGAGACCACTGTAAACCCACTCGCATATCCTCGTGCTGTTATAGGAATATCAGCCATCAATGGAGCTGATATCGCTGAACTAATGCCAGGAACTACCTCGGTCTCTATTCCCTCTTGGAGTAGACTCTGCAACTCTTCAGCCCCACGCCCAAAGACAAAAGGGTCACCACTTTTTAATCGTGCAACGGTTAAACCTTGGGAAGCATACTTAGTGATTAAATCATTAATCGCCTCTTGATTCATAGAGTGAAAACCTTTCTGTTTGCCAACAAAGACCTTTTTGGTCTGCTTTGGCATTAACGCCATAATCTCTTTACTAATTAGGTGGTCATACAACACAATATCTACGCTTTGGATAATTTTATAGGCTTTAATAGTGAGCAGTTCAGGGTCGCCAATGCCACACCCTACAAGATAGACCTTTGTATTACTCTTTTTCATTATCTAGCCTCTCAACTTTCACAGCACTATGATTATAATCAGGCTCCAACGACTCTCTATCCAATAAATCATTGGTCAAAAAGTTCACCTCTCGATTACTAATAGGAATAAAGAGAGATTTAGGGCGAATTGACTCGGTCACCACTGCAACGGTAATAATAGTTCCCCGTTTAGAACTCACTTGAATGCTCTCTCCATCATCTATTCCCAATTTTTTGGCATCCTCAGGGTGAATTTCACAAAAATTCAACGGCTTATACTTCAACAGTGTGCTTGGTAAATTGGTCTTGGTTCCTGTATGCCACTGGTCACGGGTACGCCCTGTTAGCAGGATAAAAGGGTACTCCAGTGAAATTTTTTCACTCAACAGCCTGTTCTCTACATAAAAGAGATTTCCCTTTCTGTCAGGGGTCAAGAAGTGCTTAATCTTCTTTCCCCATATAAAAGGCTTTTGAGAGAGTTCATCGTAGTTGGCTTGGCTAATATCCATATAACGATTAAGCTTGGTCATCTGCTGGTACTCCTCAAATATCGCTTTAGGATTTTTAAAATCAAAAGCCTCTTTAAAGCCAAGTTCTTGGGCGATAAGTTGAAAAATCATCCAATCAGCTCTGCACTCTATCGAGGTGCGTGTTAGCTTCTCTTGTTTGGTAATGGTTCGGTCAAGGTTGGTCTGGATTCCCTCTTTCTCACCCCATGGAGCAGCAGGGAGTTGTATATGAGCGTAGTGTGAGGTCTCGCTATTTTGGTAGGCATTAATCTCAACCACTAAGGGAATATTTTTGATTTGACGCTGGGTATGGTGGCGATTGGGGAGGTGATAGACAGGGTCGGTATGACAGATAATTAGAACATCCAAATTGGCATCAAGCATCTGCGTGGCTGTGAGACCTACTTGGTTATCTATCTTATCGGTTTTCCAAAATTTGGATACCTTATCAATGCTCTCTCTGTCAAACCCCAAATGAACAGCCAACATGGTAGAGAGTCCTCCTACCTCACGCCCTCCCATGGCATTGGGTTGTCCTGTAAGGCTTAAAGGGCCATTTCCCTCTTTGAATATTTTACCTGTCAGCAGATGGGTATTAATCAGGGCTAGATTTTTATCGACCCCTTGGACGGACTGATTGAGTCCCATAGTCCATGCTGTAATAATATTTTCACTCTCTATATAGAGGTTGTAAAACTCATCAAACTGCTCTTGTGTTAATCCTGTGCGTTTAAGCATTTTGGTAACAGCAGCTCTTTTAAACTTGTTTTTTAGTAGTTCAAAACCATTCAGATACTTTTTGACAAAGGGTTTATTGTACTGCTCCTCATCTATCAGCCGTTTAGAGAGCAGATTAAAAAAGTCTATATCGCCCCCTGCTTTAATCGGTAGGTAGATATCAGCTATTTTGGCTGTATCGGTAAATCGAGGGTCAATTACTACCACCTTTAGCCCCTGTTTTTTTGCCTTTTTAATGTTATTGTGAAAGACCACATGAGCTTCGGCTGTATTGGCTCCTGTTAAGATAAGCAGATTGGCTTTGAAGATATCCTCCATTCGTACAGGAACGAAGTCAGCCCCAAGTGATTTTTTATACCCCACCACAGCACTTGCCATGCAGGTTCGACTATTGGTATCAATATTGTTGGTTCCGATAAACCCTTTGGCAAGTTTATTGGCAATGTAGTAATCTTCGGTCAACAGCTGTCCAGAGAGGTAAAACCCTATCTTATCTTTGGGTGTTTGCTTTATCGTAGAAGCTACCCTCTCAATTGCTTCATCCCATGAGGTGGTTTGAAACGGCTCGTTAATGTTTTGGCGTATCTGTGGACGAAGCAATCTTGTCTCTGTCTCTATACTTATAAGTTCAGAAACGCCTTTGGAACAGACCTTTCCCTCATTGGTTGGATAGGCTATATCGCCTATAAGCTTATTGGGCTCGTACTCTAAACCACACCCAACACCACAATAGCCACATACTGATTTTATCATGCTCTCTTTACCCTTTTAATGAACGCTATAGAGGATTATAGACAATTTTTATGCAATTTTAAGTTTTTAATTGTATAAAAATTATACAATTTGTTGATATTTTATTGATTATTATTTGATACAATGCTTTCATAACAAAATCTTAATGTAAATATAAGGAGAAAGAAATGTTACGAAATCTTGTAAAAGTTACCCTTGCTGTTTCACTAACAGCCTCAGCACTCTTCGCTGCCCCAGAGAAGACCAAACTAAAAATTGGTTTTATTGCCTTGACCGATTGTGCCCCATTGGTTGTAGCTAAAGAGAAAGGCTTCTTTAAAAAGTATGGTCTTGATGTGCATGTCGCCAAAGAGGGTGGTGGTTGGCCTGGTATTCAACAGAAGGTGATTAGTGGGGAGTATGACTTCTCTCACGCTCTAGCTGGTATGCCAATTGCTGCGACGCTTGGGATTAATGGTAACGCTCACCTTCAAGCTCTTTTATCATTAGACTTTAATGGTAATGCTATCACTTATGGTAATAGCATTATCAAAGAGATGGAGAAGTATGGACTTGACAAGACAACCAGACCTGTCAGTGCAGAGAGTCTAAAGAAGTACATCGACGCTAAACACAAAGCAGAGGGTGACAAATATCAACCACTGAGCTTTGGTATGGTTCACCCCGTCTCTACGCACAACTATGAGCTTAGGTACTGGATGGCATCAGCAGGAATTGTCCCTGATACCGACTGTACCATTAAACCATTTCCACCACCAACTATGCCGTCGAACTTGATTGCAGGTAATATTGAGGGATACTGTGTGGGTGAGCCTTGGAACTCAAGAATCGTGCTTAAAGGTAAAGGTTCAGCACTGGTTACCAACTATGATATTTGGAACAACAACCCTGAAAAAGTGCTTCAAGCCAGAGCTGACTTTGTAAAGAAAAACCCAGAGACCACCAAAGCTGTGATGAAAGCTGTTATCGAAGCTCAAATGTGGCTGGATGCTTCATGGGAGAACCGAGAAGAGGCGATTGGTTGGTTGGCTAAAAAGAACTATGTAAAAGCTCCAAAGTCTGTTCTTAGAAAATCAATGAGTGGTACTTTCCTTTATAACAAAGGGGTAGATAGCTCAAACCCAATGTTTAATGTATTTGCAAACTACTATGCAGCCTATCCGTACTACTCTCACGGTATGTGGTTTATCACACAGATGTATAGATGGGGACAGATTGACAAGCCTGTGAACATGAAAGAGACCATCGAAAAAGTATACAGACCAGACCTGTTTGCAGAGGTTGCTAAAGAGGTTGGATACACACTACCACCAAGTGCTTGGAAAAAAGATGGTGTGGATGAGTACAACAAATTTATCGATGGTAAAGTTTGGGATCCTAACAAAGCTGTTGAGTATATTTTTGATGCCAAAGTAGTTAACTCAAAAGTTAGCAAAGAGGATTTAGAAAAAGCCAACAACTGGACAGTTGAGACAAAACAGCCAGAGTATGTCTGTCCTTATGGACCTGCTGGATGTGCTGACCCTAAATTTGTAACTAAAAAATAACCGTAGGTCGGGTTGCCCTCATCCCGACAAAAAGATGCATAAAATAGAAATACAATATAACAAAACCATATTAGCATACGACCATCCATTGAACGATGCGATATTTTGATATGCCAATTCGTGTCGGGATGAGGGCAACCCGACCTTGTATAATAAAGATAGAGGTAAAAATGATAAAATACCTCCAAAGGATTAAGGGTAAATCGACCCGACCTAAAGCA
>JAHZJZ010000322.1 GCA_022600655.1 Campylobacterota bacterium
ACTACTACTCTATAAGCAGTTCTCTTTTTCGTTGGAATGTATTTCTTGACGATATGAATATTTTTTAATGCCTGTTTTGATTTGAACTCTTTAGCACTTTTAGGGTCAAAGAAAGAGGCAATCTGAACCGTATACTTTTTTGTAGTAGTTTTTGCTTTTTGTTTAGTTACAGGTTTTCTTTTGGTATTTTTAGCAATCTTACTTCTCTTTTTACTGCTAGAGATCACTTCAATTTTAACTCTACCGATTCCTTTTTTAGTCATACCAAGTTTTTTAGCGGCTCCATAAGAGAGGTCAATATCACGTGAACGGTAAAATGGTCCTCGGTCATTGACTCTAACTTTAACAGATTTTTTATTATCTAAATTGGTTACTTTTAGAACGGTGTTCATCGCATAGGTACGGTGTGCTGCTGTCATGTTATACATATTGTAGCGTTCACCATTGGCTGTTAGTCGCTGATGAAAAGGTTTACCATACCAACTCGCTTTTCCTATTTTTACGTGACCCTTTTTAACATATCTAGGATAGTACTTAATCCCTCTATCTTTATAGGCTAAAATGTTACGGTCTTTGGCTTGGAGTGTGCTTGTGAAAAGTGTTGTACTTATAGAGATAAGTAGTAGTGCTTTGACAATATTATTTAACTTCATTAAATATAATTCCTCTGTAAAAAATATTAATGGAATTATATTATTTTAAACTGTGAAAAAAGATAAAATGTGATTCTTTTTGATATTTTTCAGTTAAGTGATACTTTTTAGAGTCAACCATTAGTCTTGTACACTAAAGTTTATTTAGAAAAAAAACTAAAGCTCTTGAAAAATTATGAAAAATATACTACAATTCCAAAAAATATTACGATTAAGGAATTTAAACGATGGCAAAACATCAGTTTCAAACAGAGATAGGTCAACTCTTAAAATTAATGACCCATTCACTCTACTCAAATAAAGAGATTTTTATAAGAGAGTTGGTATCAAACTCTAGTGATGCGATAGATAAATTTAACTACTTACAACTGACCGATGAAAATTTTAAAGAAGATAACTGGACAGGTAAAATCAATGTAAACCTAGATGAAGCAGATGGTTCACTAACCATTGGTGATAACGGTCTAGGGATGAATGAAGATGATTTGATTAATCATCTAGGAACCATTGCAAAATCTGGAACCAAATCATTTGTAGAGAGCCTTACAGGTGATGCAAAAAAAGATAGCAACTTAATTGGTCAGTTTGGTGTAGGATTCTACTCAGTATTTATGGTAGCAGACAAAGTAGATGTGATTACTAAAAAAGCTGGTGAAGACCAAGCCTATATGTTTAGTACCGATGGAACAGGTGAGTTTGAAATCAAGCCTGTAACCAAAGAGGAACATGGAACGGTTGTCTACATTAAGCTTAAAGAGGAAGAGAAAGAGTTTTTAAGCAAGTGGCGAACGCAAGAGGTTATTAAGAAGTACTCTAACCACATTGCTTACCCAATTATGATGCACTTTTCTGAAGATGAGACCACAGGTGAGGGTGATGATGCCGTTACTACCAAAGTTAAAAAGTCAGAACAAGCCAATGCTGCAACTGCTCTTTGGACGCTTTCAAAGTCTGAACTTAAAAAAGATGACTATATAGAGTTCTATAAGACACTCTCACATGGTGATGATGAGCCGTTAACCTACCTGCATAATAAAGTTGAAGGAGCACAAGAGTTTACCACACTGTTCTATATTCCTAAAACAGCTCCAATGGATTTATACAGAGCAGACTACCAGAGTGCTGTAAAGCTTTATGTTAAAAGAGTATTTATTACCGACGATGATAAAGAGCTATTGCCTACTTACCTTAGATTTGTTAAAGGTATTATCGATTCAGAAGATTTACCACTAAATGTTAGCCGTGAGATTCTTCAAGAGAACCGAATCTTAGCAAACATTAAACAAAATGCAACTAAGAAGATTTTACAAGCGATTAAAAAGCTAAAAGATGAAGATGCAACAACCTTTACAGAGCAGTACAATAAAGTAATCAAAGAGGGAATCTTCCAAGACCACACCAACAAAGAGTTGTTACTTGAGATTGTAAAATATAAGAGTTCGACCGAAGATGGTATGGTATCACTTGATGACTATATTAGCCGTGGTGATTCTGAGAAAAAAGAGATTTACTACATTACAGGTGAAGATGAAAAAGTATTAAGAAACTCTCCACTACTTGAAGCGTATAAAAAAGCAAATATTGAAGTGCTTATTTTGGATGACAAAGAGATAGATGAGATTGTAACACCATCTATTGGAACCTTTAAAGAGTGGGCGTTAAAAGATATTACGACTATCGATGCTCCTGATTCTAAAACAGAAGAAGAGAAAGAGGAGATTAGCAAGGAGTTTAAATCTTTGACAGATAGAATCAAAGAGGCTCTAGGTGAAGAGGTTAAAGAGGTTAAGACTACTTCAAGACTTACTTCAAGTCCATCATGTGTGGTAAAAGACGCAAACGACCCTATGGCTGGTATGGCACATATGTTTGCACAGATGGGTCAAGAGATGCCAGAGACACCACTTATCTTAGAGGTAAACCCTGAACATGCGATGATTCAGAAACTGGATAAACTAGAAGATGCAACACGATTTGCTGATATGGCGTGGATACTTCTTGACAGTGCAAAACTCTCAGAGGGGATTGAGCCTAAAGATAAGTCTGCATTTGCGTCACGCATTGCAAAAGTGGCAACAGAAGCACTTTAATATTACTTTTTTATAGCTTTATCAAGCTATAATCTCTCTTATAAAACTATCTTTCGTGGGCAGAAATGCCCACGCTACAAATAAGGAATAGGACAATGAACAAACACATAAAAAAGATTTCAAATACTACTATGGTCGGTGGTATGAGTGCAATGGTTATCGCAACATTAACAGGTTGTGGTGATGGTGGAGTAGCTCAGCAACAGCCAGTTCAAGAACCAGCTCAGCAACAGAACATGGTAAAAGAGGGTGCAACCGTTACCATCGAAGAGAAGCCTGTAGGGACTTTTAAGATTATTGATGAGGTTCCAAGTGTTAGTACTCGTGTTATCTTAAAAGATGAGAATGGAACTGAGAGAATTCTATCTCAAGCAGAGATTGATGCTTTAGTTAAAGAGGAAGAGGCAAAAGTTGAAGCAGGAACTTCAAACTTAACCAAAAGTCCTGAAGAGGTAACCGATTCAGGTGGTATGGGTCTAGCTGGAACACTTATGGCAAGTATGGCTGCTGGTATGGTAGGTGCAATGCTTATGAACAAGCTTATGAACAACCAAAACTATCAGCAAAATAGAAGAACCAGCTACAAGTCACCAAGTGGTTACTCAAAATCACAAAGCAGCTTTAGTAAAGCCAGAGCAAACAACGCAGCTAGTAAATCATCTAGCAGTAGAAGTTCAGGTTTCGGAGCCAATAAAGCATCAAGTAGCCGTTCGTCAAGTTTTGGTGGGTAGTCGATGAAATTAACCCCTATAAAAGTTCCAGATAACGCTTTTTTAGAAAATATAGGTTTCTATTGGCACACTGACCCCGATGCAACTCCTTATGTAGCGAGTGAGATTGTCGATGTCACGCCTGATGAAGCCGATGCTTACTATGAAGCAGCCAATGAACTCTATGAGATGTTTGCCGAAGCTGGTGAGTATGTGATAGAAAATGACCTTTTCCATGAACTTGGCATTCCTTTTAATGTGGTTGATGCGATTAGAATGAGTTGGGAAAATGATATTCACTGGCATCTTTATGGACGATTTGACCTTGCTGGTGGAATTGATGGACAACCGATAAAACTGATTGAGTTTAATGCCGATACCCCAACAGCACTTTTTGAGACTTCTATCTTGCAGTGGGCGATGCTCAAAGCTAACAATATGGAAAACACTCACCAGTTCAATAATGTTTACGACGCGCTTAAAGACAACTTCAAACGACTTGTCATGATGGAAGATGATGTAGAGGGGTTTGAAGAGCATTACGAGGGTTGGAAGATACTCTTCTCATCGGTCAAAGATAATCCTGAAGAGGAGAGTACAGTTAAGCTTCTTCAAACTATTGCTAATGAGGCAGGATTTGTAACCGAGTTTGCCTATATGGAAGATGTAGAGTTCTCTGCTGAAGAGGGTGTCTTCTACAACGATGAGAACTATGAGTACTGGTTCAAACTCTTCCCATGGGAAGATATCGCCATCGACGAGAGTGAGTTGGCTAGACTTATGACGCAAATTATGGAGAACCAAAAAGCAATTTTCCTTAATCCTGCGTACACGCTGATGTTTCAGTCAAAAGCCTTTATGAAGATTCTTTGGGATTTATACCCAAATCATCCACTGCTCTTAGAGACCGACTTTGAACCTCTACAAGGCATCGCTCAAGTAGAGAAAAAAATCTTTGGACGAGAGGGTGCAAACACCATTATCGTTGATGAAAATGAAAATATCATCGAAGAGCGAGATGGTGAATATGGCGAGTTCCCATCAGTATTCCAAGAGTATGTAGAGTTACCAATCGATAAAAATGGTGAGAGCTACCAAGCAGGTGTCTTCTTCGCTTACGAGGGGTGTGGACTTGGCTTTAGACGAGGTGGTTTGATTTTGGATAACTACTCGAAGTTTGTTGGGCATCGGGTTGTGGAGTAGCGTAGGCACTTTTTCCTACGAAAAATATATAACTTAAAGAGGATAAAACTATAAAAGTTTTCAGTACAGTGAAATATTAGAAAGAAATTTATTTCACTGTACTACCTAAAATATGCTATAATATCTGTACTAAACCACAATAAAGAGCAGATATGGACTTAATTACAACCCTTTTTTACTATTCAAATCTTTTTCAATCGTCAGTCGTCCCTACTTATAAGCGTTCTATCTACAATAAGATTGGTTTTACTCATAAACTTATAGGTTTAAAAGGTGCTAAAGGGGTAGGAAAGACAACACTTTTACAACAGTATCTACAGAGTTTAGATATGGATGTTTCTGAAAAAGTCTATATCTCTATGGATAATCCTCTTATCGGTTCAACAAGACTCTTAAGTGTTGCAGAGGAGTTTCAAAAACGAGGTATAAAGGTTTTAGTGGTTGATGAGATTCACTACCAAAAGGATTTTGAACAAGACTTAAAGACCATTTATGATTTTTTTGATATTCAAGTGGTCTTTTCAGGTTCAAGTGCTATTGCATTGTCCAATGCTGATTTAAGTCGAAGAGCTTTGGTTTATAGTGTACCTATTCTCTCTTTTCGAGAGTTTTTAGAGTTAAAATTAAACATAGAACTAAAGAGTATCTCTTATGAACAACTTCTCTCATCTCATACCCAAGAGGCATTTAATGTCATCTCTCAAATAAAACCATTGAAATATTTTGATAATTATCTTAATTTTGGGGTATACCCTTTCTTTTTAGAAGGAGGGGAGCAGGAGTATGTGATGAAGCTAACGGCTGCTGTCAACAAAACAGTAGAGAGTGACTTGTTGCAACTTTTTAAAATTGACCCTCAAAATATTTCACTGCTTAAAAAGCTTTTGGTAGTGTTATGCCAAAACCCACCTGGTGAGATGAATATTACTTCATTGGCAAAAGAGATGGGTCTTAACGTTAAGACACTCTACAACTACATTATAGCTTTAGAAAAAGGAAAATTGATTCATTTGCTCTACTACAATAAAAAAGGAAATGCACTTTTCCAAAAGCCTGATAAGGTTCTTTTAGATAACTCTAGTCTTTTTAAAATCCTATGTCTCTCTTCAAATAAAGGCTCTATGCGAGAATCCTTTTTTCTCTCTATGCTTTATGAACACGCTATTGTTTATGCAAAAAAAGGAGACTATACTGTTGATGGTAAAAATAGATTTGAGATAGGGGGAAAAGGTAAGAGCTTTAAACAAATAAAAGACATAGAAAATAGTTATTTGGCTCTTGATGATATTGAAGTAGGGGAGGGAGACAAAATACCTCTTTGGCTGTTTGGGTTTTTATATTAAAGTCTATATTGTACGCCAATGTAGAAAGATTCGATTTATATCTCTATGCTATAATAGAGTTCTAGCAAGACTAGGAACCGATGGCTTCAGCCTCGTTTTATTCGGGACTAAAGCCCAATGCCAATGAATTAAGCTTTTTTTGACGAAATAGTTCGGGTGTAAACACGCCGATTCC
>JAHZJZ010000323.1 GCA_022600655.1 Campylobacterota bacterium
ATCTGACTGTTAAAATGGGTTTTGTAAACTTAAAAATGATGGGTCACTCTTTTAATATCGTACGAGGGAAGTATCATACCAAAGAGGACAGGGGTATTATTACCCCTTTTCAATCATTGGCAACAGCTCTTTCAGCAACGGTAGGGATTGGTAATATTGCGGCTGTCTCTATCGCCATCTCACTAGGTGGTCCAGGGGCTGCTTTTTGGATGATAATGGCAGGTTTTTTAGGTATGACCTTAAAGTTTACGGAGGTTACATTATCGGTTAAACATAGAGAATTTCTACCTGATGGAACCATTATGGGAGGGGGAATGGAGTACCTCTCACGTGGTTTAGCCGAAAAAGGTTGGAGTCAAACAGGAAAATATTTAGCCATGATATTTGCCTTTTTTATGATTTTAGGAGCCATAGGGGCAGGAAATACTTTTCAAGTCTCGCAGTCACTTATTATTATGCAGGGTCAGGTTAGCTTTTTTGAGAGTTACCCTTACGCCTTTGGTATCTTGATGGCATTTGTAACAGGTTTGGTGATTATTGGAGGGATTAGACGTATTGCCCATGTGGCAGAAGCGATTGTGCCATTTATGGTTTTCTTCTATTTCCTTATGGTTATCTGGGTGTTAGGAACCTATTTTACTGCGATTCCAGCTGCATTTGAACTGATATTTACGGAAGCCTTTAATCCAACAGCTGTCGCTGGTGGAATGTTTGGAGCCATGGCACAAGGTTTCCAAAGAGCTGTTTTCTCAAATGAAGCAGGGCTAGGTTCAGCAGGGTATCGCCCATGCACCAGCTAAAGTCAAATACCCCGTACGCCAAGGATTGGTTTCACTCTATGAGCCATTTATCGATACCATAGTGGTTTGTACCATGACGGCATTGGTAATTATACTTACAGGTGTTTATAATGGGGGAACTTCTGAACTTCAACTCATAATAGAAGCTAAACAGGGAGCAGCATTAACCTCTGCAGCGTTTGGTTCAGTGGTCTCTTGGTTCCCAACTATTTTAGGTTTTGCTATCTTTATGTTTGCTTTCTCTACAATGATTTCTTGGTCATACTACGGAGAGAGAGCATGGGTTTACCTGTTTGGAATTAAGTCATCGATTATTTTTAAACTTATCTTTTTAACCTTTATTATTATCGCTACCGTTGTCGATACAGGAACCATGGTTGATTTCTCTTCTATATTGTTCTTAGCATTGGCAATTCCAAATATCTTTGGGCTTATTATAATGTCGGGTGATGTGAAGATAATGTTAAAAGATTATTTGGCGAAGTTGAAGTCTGGTGAGTTAGATAGAGAGGCGATACGAGATTAGGATATATGTGTCGTGGGTTGGAAAACCCACGCTATGCTATTTTGCTTTTTCGAGGTATTTACCATCAACGGTATCAACCACAATTTTTTGACCTTCTAAAATAAAGAATGGAACTTGAACAACGGCTCCAGAGTCAAGTGTTGCTGGTTTTTTACCACCTTGAGAGTCACCTTTAAAGTTAGGTGGTGTTTCAACAACTGTGTAGGTTGCTGTTTGTGCTATCTCTACAGAGATGGCTTTACCATTATGGAAAAGAATTTCAGCCTCCATTCCATCAATCATATAATCAAAAGTATCTTTACCAACTTGCTCATGGGTTAGACCGATTTGGTCATAAGTTGTGGTATCCATAAACTGTAACATATCACCATCATCATAAAGGTACTGCATTGTTTTTTGTTCTAAATCTGGTGTCTCAAATTTATCACCAGCATGAACCGTTTTTTCGATTACTTTACCTGTTGAGAGGTTTTTAATTTTACAACGAACAAATGCTGCACCTTTTCCTGGTTTTACATGTTGAAACTCAGTCACTCTGTATGGATTGCCATCTAACTCTAATCTAACACCTTTTTTAAGGTCTCCCATTGAGATTGTTGCCATATTTACAACTCCTAAAATTTTTTTGCGAATTATATCATATTAATTTTACATTGATAAACTGTTTACATTTATTTGATATACTTACAAAATTTTAAAATAAAGGTATTAAATGAAAAGTTTTTTTAAAGTATTGGTTTTCTTAGGAGTCTTTATCTCTTTATCTAATGCTGAAACTGTTTCGACTTCGACAGAGATAGAACGCTCTATTGTAAAAATCTATACAGTATCTAAACATCCAAACTATTTAGAGCCATGGAACAGTACTACTAAACGTTCAAATGGTTCAGGGAGTATTATCTCTGGGAATCGTATCTTAACCAATGCCCATGTCGTAGCCAATGAGACCTTTTTAGAGGTTAAAAAATATGGAGATACCAAACGCTATCAAGCCAAAGTTTTAGAGGTTTCTCATGAGACTGATTTAGCACTGTTAGAAGTAGAAGATAAAAATTTTTTTAACGATACTAAGCCTTTAAGTTTTGGAAAACTTCCTAAGATTCAAGATAAAGTAACGGTTTATGGGTATCCGATGGGTGGAAACACCATTAGTGTAAGTACAGGAATTGTTTCACGTATTGAGCATAACCTTTATGCCCACAGTAGACAGAGCTTTTTATCGATTCAAATTGATGCTGCCATTAACCCTGGAAATAGTGGTGGACCTACCATCTCAGAGGGTAAAATAGTAGGTGTCGTAATGCAAGGTATCACCTTTTCTCAAAACATTGGATATATGGTTCCTGTTGATGTTATTCAACACTTCTTAAAGGATGTTGAAGATGGTGTACATGATGGTTTTCCAAAACTTGGTATCTATACTGAAAAAATTGAAAACCCTACGCTGAAAGAGTATTATAAACTTGATGAGAAAGTAGGGGGGATTTTAGTGGTTGATATTATGTATAACTCTCCTTTTAAAGATGTATTGCATAAAGAGGATATTATCACAGCTATTGATGGTCACAAAATAGAGAGTGATGGAACAGTTGCTTTTAGAAAAAATCAATATACTCATTTTAAATACTATATCGATATGCATCAGTATGGTGATG
>JAHZJZ010000324.1 GCA_022600655.1 Campylobacterota bacterium
TGTTAAAATTATATCATATAAAATAGGAAATCTCTAGCGATTTACAATCCATAAACCATTTTAATATATACTGTTACATACCGTTTAAGGATTGACCCATGCGAAAAATATTTTCTATTTTTTTACTTTTCACCCTCTTTATAAATGCTCAAAGCTATCAAGAACAGTGGCAAAATATTGAAAAACTTGAGCAACAAAACCTACCTAAAAGTGCATTAAAAGAGGTAAATACCCTCTACCAACAAGCCAAAGAAGAGCAAAATGAAAACCAACTGATTAAAGCTCTGTTACATAGGGAAAAATATCAAATCACTTTACAAGAAGATGGCGAAGTAAAAGCGATTCAAAGTCTTGAAAAAGAGTTAACTAAGCCTCATAAAACAACAACTAAACTTATTTTAAAATCTATACTGGCTCAGATGTATGCCAACTACCTTGATGTACACTACTATACCATACACAAGCGAACAGCACTTAGTGATAACAACAGCAGTGACATACGTACATGGGATGTTAAAAAGTTAATAGAGAAAGCATCGCAACTCTATCTTCACTCTTTGCAAGAAGAGGCACAATATATTCCCATAGAAGCCTACCAAGAGATTCTCCATGAAGCCAAAAACGCTAAAGGGTTACGTCCTACACTCTATGACTTTTTAGCCTTTAGAGCTTTGAAACATTTTAATAATGAGAGAACCTACATAACTCAACCTGCTCACCATTTTTATATAGATGAAGCAGAGGCATTTGGAAATATAAGTACCTTTATACAGCACCCCTTTACAAGTACCGATAAGAGTTCATTTAAATATCAAACACTTAAAATCTATCAAGAACTCCTTAGTTTTCATCTAAAACAGAAGAGAATGGTAGCCCTACATCACATCAACTTTGAGCGACTACAGTTTGTCTACAAAAACTTTGAAGGAACGAGCAGAGATGAACTCTACCTACATACCCTAAATCACCTACAGTCCAAATATAGTAATAGTGAAACACCTTACTACTTGGCAAAGTACCATTATGATAAAGAAGATTATACCCAAGCCATCATCTATGCCAACACAGGAATAAAGAGTCAAAATGCGTACCTTGTTTCACGTTGTCAAGCTATAAAAAACCAGATTGAGTCACAAAAGCTTCACTTAGAAATGGAGTCTGTAAATCTACCCAATGAAAATCTTTTAGCCAAGGTAGCCTATAGAAATAGCAGTCATATCTACATTAAAGTCATAAAACTTACACAAGAGCAGAGAGAGCAGTTAATGGGTATCTATGGTGAGGAAAAGCGTTCTTATGTCAATAGCCTAGCAAGTTTTAATGAGTTTAACCTCTCTCTTCCAAAAACGGAGGACTATAAAGAACACACTACAGAGATTTCTTTAGGTGCTTATGAGATAGGTAGTTATCTGTTTGTAGTAAGTAAAGATAAAGCGTTTAAAAATAGACCTTTTTATACACTCTCTACGGTTTCTAAACTTGGATATTTACGTAGGAACAGAGAGTTCTTAGTGATAGACAGAGCCAGTGGTGAACCTCTACAGGGAGTTAATGCCAATTTTTATACCCATAGTTATGAGCAGAAAAGTAGAAAAAATATTAAAAAGTTTGTAGCACAACGCCAAAGTGATAAAGATGGATTGGTAAAAACTCCTAAACTAAAAGAGTCTTACTCTGTCCACTTTAGTGATAACAATGACTCACTCTATTTTGAACAAGACTCCTACTATAACTACCCTTCAGAAGAACAGAGAAAAAGGTCTCAAAACAATGTCTATTTCTTTACCGACAGAGCCATCTATAGACCCTCTCAAACCATCTACTTTAAGGGGTTAGCAACCAAACGCCATAGCCATAAAAAACCAGAGATTCTAACCAACCAAAGCATTACTGTTACTTTTTACAGTGCAAATAACCAAAAGGTCTCCTCTAAAAAGTTTAAAACTGATGAGTTTGGAACATTTCATGGTAGCTTTACTGCCCCTCAAAAAGGGCGAATGGGTGCTATGTACCTACGCTCTAACATAGGGGGAAGCAAAAATATTCAGGTTGAAGAGTATAAACGACCTAAATTTGAAGTCAATTTTAACGCCTTGGAGAAAAGCTATCGACTCGGTGATACGGTTACCATAACAGGTGAAGCCAAATCATACAGTGGCTATGGTTTAGAGAATGCTAAAGTCAGTTATAAAGTACGTAGAGTTGCTAAATTTCCATGGTTATCATGGTGGCGACCTAAACCGATATCTCCTGAAGTACAGGTGGCTCAAGGTGAGATAAAAACCGATGCCAATGGTCACTTTTCTATAAAGTTCGAAGCCCTTGCAGACAAACCCTTAGCAGCCACAGAGAAACCAACCTTTACTTATGAAATCTCAGTAGAGACTACCGATAGCACAGGGGAGACACAATCAGCCAACGAAACCGTTACTCTTGGCTATGTTGCCATTAATGCCCAGATGATTATAGAGCGTGAGCTAGATAAAAATGCTGCCAATGTACTAAAGCTCAATACCACAAATCTTGATGGTGAGTTTCAAGCTCTACAGGGAAAGGTTGTTATAGAGAAATTTAAACCTAAAGATAGAGTCTACCGAAAACGATACTGGACAGAGGTTGACCAACCCCTCTACAGTAAAACGCAATTTGAAAAAGAGTTCAAACACTATGAGTACTCAGAGCAAAAGCAAGAGAAAACAGAAGTCCAAACACTGAAATTTGATACTAAAGCGTCCAAAGAGCTAATGTTAAGCAACCTAGAACAAGGGGAGTACCTCTTAACCCTTCATACCTCCGATAAGTATGGAACAAAGGTGCAAAAGAGTCAAAAAATTACAATTTATGACCATGACAGCAGTATCCCTCCTCCCTACCAAACCGACCTTTGGCACAAAACAGACAAAGAGAGTTACGAAGTAGGCTCAACAGCAACCCTACACCTAAAAAGCTCCTCCCCTGATACCTATGTTCTCTTAGGCATCGTCAAACAAGGAGAGCTTGTTGAAGAGAAGTGGCTTAAAATAAATGAGGTAAACAAGGAGCTTATCAAAATTAGCAAAGAGGATAGAGGTGATGTCTACTACCACATTAACCTTGTTAAAAACAACCGTGTCTATAACCATACAAAACGTATTAGTGTACCGTGGGATAGAGAGCTAAAGGTAGAGTTTTTAACCTTTAGAGACAAACTTAAGCCTGATATGCAAGAGCAGTGGCGTATTAAAATTTCAGGAGAGAAGAGAGAAGAAGTGATGGCACAGATGGTCGCTACCATGTATGATGCTTCGCTTGATGCTTTTGTCTCACCCAACTTCAATATACCAAATCTCTTTCCAACATACCAAAGTGACTATAGTAAACAATGGAAGGCTCAACACTTTAACATAGTTCAGAATGCTAGTCGATGGATGAAACCATCAAAGCCACTACATAGAACTTTTCATACACTTAACTGGTTTGGACTCAATACTTACGGAAGCAGTAGATATCTCTATGCCGAAAGCACTATGGCTTATGCTTCACCTCCATCTCCTGCTCCTGCTCCAATGGTAGTTGCTGCAGAAGCAACTACCACCATGTCAGCGGGGAATATCTTAGAAGATACAGTAGCTAAAGAAGAAGCTCCTAAAGCTAAAAAACAGGCTATTAAAATTCGTAGTGATTTACAAGAGACCATGTTTTTTAAACCCGATTTACAAACAGATAAAGAGGGAAACATTATCATTGATTTTAAAACCAATGATGCCCTAACCCGCTGGAAGTTTTTAGGTTTTGTTCATACCAAAGCTCTTCAAACTGCCTTAGCTACCAAAGAGATAGTCACACAAAAAGAGCTAATGGTTGTCACAAACTTACCTCGTTTCTTTAGAGAGAGAGATAGCATTACCCTAAGCAGTAAAATAGTCAATATGAGTGCTAAAGATTTAAATGGGAGTTGTGAATTACAACTCATCAACCCTATAGACAATCAACCGATATTCCCCGACCAGAATCTAAGCAGACCTTTTCATGTTCAAAAAGGGGCTTCAACGGTTGTCAGTTTCCAGATAAAAGTACCAGATGTTAACAAAATCCCAGCGATTCAACATACATTTATCGCTAAAACACATACCCATTCTGATGCTGAGCAGGTGCTTAAACCCATCTTAGCAAATCGTATGTTTGTAACAGAGAGTAAAACAGTAGCAGTAAAAGGTAAAGAGGAAAAGAGCTTCAGCCTTAATTCACTCAAAGAGAACAACTCAAATACCCTTAAACACCACAGACTAACCCTAGAAGTCACTTCCAATCCAGCATGGTATGCCATGAAGTCACTCCCTTACCTTATAGAGTACCCACATGAGTGTAGTGAACAGCTCTTTAACCGATACTTTGCCAATGCCATTGCTGCTAAAATCGCCAACAGTAGCCCAAAAATTAAAAAAATATTTGAAAGCTGGAAGAGTAAAAAACAACTCCAAAGTGCATTAAGTAGCAACCAAGAACTAAAATCTCTACTACTTGAAGAGACCCCATGGGTACTCAATGCACAGAGCCAAGAGGAGCAACAGAAAAACATTGGTCTACTTTTTGATTTGCATAAACTCGCTCTTGAAGAGGATGAGACCATAAATAAACTCATGCACAGACAACTCAAACATAAAGATGCTTGGCCATGGTTTGATGGAGGAGAACCTAATTGGTATATTACACAATATATCATAGAGGGGTTTGGAAAACTTAAAAAATTAGGGATAGATAGAAAAGACCTACATGCACCCATGGGTTATGCCATAGCTTTTATAGACAAAAAGATGTTAAAAGAGTACCAAACCTTACAAAAAAATGTAGAAAATGGGCATACACGACTTGAAGATGACCATCTCAGTAGTATATTGGTTCACTACCTTTATGCTAGAAGTCTCTACACTTACCCCATGAGAGAAGATATAAAAAAAGCCCATGACTACTACTTAGCACAGGCTAAAGAGTATTGGACAAAAAAAGCTCTCTATGAACAGGGGTTAATAGCACTCACCTTTAAACAGAGGTCTAAAAACAGTGATGCCATGAGCATTGTAAAATCATTAAAAGAGAGAGCCTTAGTTGATGATGAAAAAGGGATGTACTTTAAATATACCCACGGCTTTCACTGGAATAAGATGCCCATAGAGACACATGCTCTTATGATAGAGGTTTTTGAGAGCATCGCTAACGATAAAGAGGCTGTGGAGCAACTCAAAATTTGGTTACTCAAAAACAAACAGACCACAGACTGGAAGACGACTAAAGCAACAGCAAGTGCTATCTATGCCCTACTCTCCAACAATGAGTGGCTCTCAAACGATAAACTAGTCGATGTTAGTTTTGATACTAAGATTGGGTATCAGCCCATCCTAGAAAAAGCTAAAACTTTAGCCCAAAAAGGGACAGGTTACTACAAAGCTACTTTTGATAACTTTGACAAGAGTATGTCAACCCTAACCTTAACCAACCCTAACAGCAATATCGCATGGGGTGGTCTCTACTGGCAATATTTTGAAGAGCTAGATAAGATTAAAACTTTCAAAGAGACACCACTTACCATAGATAAAAAACTCTTTTTAGTCAAACAGAGTAAAGCAGGAGATGAGCTAATAGCCATAGATAAACTCCCTCTAAAAGTAGGTGACAAAGTCAAGGTACGCATCGAAATCAGAGTTGATAGAGATATGGAGTACATTATGTTAAAAGATAGCCGTGCATCAGCATTTGAACCCATCAATACTCTTAGCCAATATAAGTGGCAAGATGGCTTAGGCTACTATGAAAGTACCAAAGACAGTGCTACCTACTTCTTTATCGACTACCTTCGACGAGGGACTTATGTCTTTGAGTACCCTCTTTTTATTACCCATAAAGGAGAGTTTTCAAATGGTATTGCCACCATAGAGAGCATGTATGCACCTGAGTTTAGGAGTCATAGTAGAGGAGAGAGAATTAATGTAAAGTAATGATAGTGTTTTAAAACACTATCGTCTTATTCCCATGCACAAAAACCCTATCATTAAGCACAATATTTAATGCTCTAGAGAGTACAATCTTCTCTACATCACGCCCTGCTCTTTGCATGTCTCTCCACTCAAAACGGTGATTTACAGGAATGACATCTTGAGCGATGATTGGACCCTCATCTAGGTCATTGGTTACAAAGTGTGCTGTTGCACCAATAATCTTTACTCCTCTCTCATGAGCCTGTTTATATGGGTTTGCACCTATAAAAGCAGGGAGGAATGAGTGGTGGATATTGATAATTTTTTTAGCATAACTTGAGACGAAGTTCGGAGTTAAAATACGCATATATTTGGCTAAAACAATATAATCAAACTCCTGCTCATCAATCAACCTCATCACTAACTCTTCATGCTCTTCACGGCTCATACCTTCAGCACTGACCTTGAAAAATGGGATATCAAATCGTCTTACCAGCGTCTCTAAGATATCATGATTGGCGATTACTGCTTCGATATCTGCATCTAATTCACCTGCTTCATGGCGAATAAGGATGTCACCCAAAGCATGAGACTCTTTGGTTGCTAAAATTACAATCTTTTTTCTTTTTGGCTCTATGACTTGTAGATTGGCTGTTGATGGGGCAACCTCTTTTAGAGCATTCGTCAACTCCTCTGTATCAAACGTACCCGATACAACCGTACGCATAAAAAACTTTCCTTGCTCTTTATCAACAAACTCACGGTTATTATCAATATTTAAATCTCTATCATAAAAAACTTTTGAAATCTTATAAACCAACCCCTTGGCATCTTCACAATCTATTAGTACTCTTACTCGCTGTTCCATCTTTTTCCTAACCATTTACAATTTTTGAAATTATACCAATTTTTAGACAAATTCAGGTTTTTCGCTATAATACAAAAAATAAATCCCATCCAAGGAAAACAGTGAAAAAAGTATTTCAGCTACAACAAGAAAAAGTTCATCCCGATAGAGTGATAGAGAGTATCAAAAATGAGTTACGTAAATACATAAAAAGAGAACGAAAAAAGAAATTACCAAATAGTGAGACGATGTATTGGGATTTTGATTGTAAGTTTGGACAGAGTGCTAGTAGTACAGATGTCTGTAGTTTTGATGAAATTATTAAAGCTTTAGGTAGTATTCAAGAGAAAGAGTGGACAGAGTGTTATATTGAAATTATGGCAAAAGCTGTAGATAAGCCCAAAAAAGAAGAGGCCGAATAGTGTAGGGGTAGACCAATGTGTCTACCCTTCAAACCAATTATCTACCTACAAACATAATTAGCAATAATATCACCAATCTCTGAACAAGAACAAATCTCTACAGCATCATAAGCACTCAGGTCACCTGTTCTGTACCCTTTAGCCAGTGACTTTTTAATCGCCTCATCAATCTTATCTGCAGCTTCATTTTCACCAAGAGCGTAACGTAACATCATAGACGCACTAGAGATAGTTGCCAATGGATTTGCAATTCCCTGTCCAGCGATATCAGGTGCAGAACCGTGAATAGGCTCATAGATTCCTACCCCTAACCCTGTACTTGCACTTGGAAGTAGACCGATAGAACCACTTAACATACTTGCTGCATCTGAGAGAATATCTCCAAAGATATTACCTGTTAAAATCACATCAAACTGCTTTGGCTCACGAATCAGTTGCATTGCAGCGTTATCAACATACATATGAGTTAATTCAACCTCAGGGTAATCTTTAGCTACCTCTTCAACGGTCTCTCTCCATAGTTGGCTTACTTCTAAAACATTGGCTTTGTCTACTGAACAGATTCGTTTATCACGTTTCATAGCAATCTCAAATGCTACTTTTGCGATACGTATAACCTCTTCTTTAGTATAAATCATAGTATTATAGGCTCTATCTTCAAGTAGCTCTCTAGGCTGACCAAAATAGATACCACCTGTTAACTCCCGTACTACCATAATATCTACACCCTTAACCACATTTGGTTTAAGTGTTGAAGCATTCACTAGCTCATCATAAACTATGGCAGGTCTTAAGTTTGCAAATGTACCCATCTCTTTTCTAATACCAAGAAGTCCAGACTCAGGTCTTAGGTGACGCTCTAGGTTATCCCATTTTGGTCCACCAATGGCACCAAAGAGTACAGCATCACACTGTTTTGCCCCTTGAATGGTCTCTTGTGGAAGAGGTACACCTGTCTCATCAATCGCTGCTCCACCTAGAAGCATCTCTTTATACTCTAAGTTGAAACCCATATTTGCTGAGAGTGCATCTAAAACTTTAACTGCTTCATCTACAATCTCTGGACCAATACCATCACCTTTAATTACACCAATTTTATAATTTCTTCCCATAGTTACGCCTCACTTGTCGCTAACTCTTGTTTGGCAAACTCAATAAGTCCACCAGCATCTACCAACTCTTGCATAAACTCAGGGATTGGCGTAAATTTATACGTTTTGGCTTGAGTAATATTAATCACTTCACCCTTATCCATATCTACTCTTACTGTATCACCTTCATCAATCTCTGCTGATTCATCCAACTCAAAAATAGGCAGTCCCATATTAAATGCATTTCTATAAAAAATCCGTGCAAATGTCGGAGCAATCACTGCTGAAATACCAGCTGCTTTCAAAGCGATTGGTGCATGTTCACGACTACTTCCACAACCAAAGTTTTCACCAGCTACGATAATGTCACCTTCACTCATCTTTGAGACAAACTCTGGGTCTGCATCTTCCATCACATGCTTTGCTAAAGCACTCGGTTCACTTGTATTAAGATATCTTGCTGCGATAATTAAATCAGTATCAATATTGTCGCCAAATTTCCAAACTCTACCTTGCAAAGTCAAATCCTTTAAAATATAGGGAATCCCTACAGTAATATGGTCGCGATTATAACCAAATTGCGTTTAAAGACAATACTATCTGTTAACATTGTGTTAATAATTCTCAACTCTAGCATTGCTTTTAAAAATTTCACCACTATCATAAATCTTTAATTTTTCAGCCTTAACAGTACGCCCCTCACTGTCTAACTCAAAAACTATCATCTGAAATATGGTTTGGCACTTTTTAGGAATATCAAAATGCCCTCCAATACCTGTCATAAAACGCTGAATAGGAATCTTCTTATCCATCCCAATCACCCCATCACGACACCCTGTTAACCCTACATCTGTCACATAGCAACACCCATCAACTATCATTAAATCATCTGTTCCTATATGCGTATGGGTACCAAAAAGTGCAGAGATTCTACTTTTAAGTATATGCATCATTGCCAACTTCTCACTGGTCGCCTCAGCATGTATATCAACCACAATATGTTTGACCCCACGCTTTTTAAGCCCCGTAACCACCTCATCTATTTTAATAAAAGGATTATCTGCCATCGGCATCGTATAGTTTCCCATAACACTAATAATGGCTACTTTCTCACCTAAAACTTCTACTTCAAGCAAACCTTTTCCAGGACTCTTATCGGGGTAGTTAATAGGACGAACCAAAGGATAGGTATCAAAGAGTTGAAATATCTCTTTTTTATCCCAAGAGTGATTTCCCCCTGTCATCGCATCAATGCCATAGCCTAAAAGCTCATCGGCATTTTTTTTAGTCAACCCAAAGCCATGAGAGACATTTTCATAATTGGCTATCACAAAATCAAGTTTATACGCATCTCTCAACCCTGCCAAATGTTTAGCCACCATCTCACGCCCTGGTTTTCCTACTATATCTCCTATAAATGCCAGTCTCATCTATTTTGCCTTTCTAGCTTTATCAAATCCCTCTCCAATCTTTTAAACCCCTCTTCTATATCATCACTATCTACATTACTATAGAGGTCAATATAATAGGTATACTGCACTTCCAACCCTATCCTAAGTTCAAACTTCAAGTAACTTTTTGGAAACTTACCAACACTGTTCATATGCACATTTTGAGGACTGTTACAGACAATATCTTTTTTATACGAAACAATCAATACCAAACTACAAGACTCATCAAAACCATACAACTCTTTTAACTGCCCTAGAACATCTTTCTCTACATTTAAAGTATTTAACTTCATACATGATATAGGGTGTTCTAACTTTGGATTAATCGTTACTGCAGGTTTGGCTTTTTCTTGACAAGCTGTAAACAATAGTAAAGCTAATAAGCATAACAATAGTCTTTTCATTGTAACCCCTCTCCAAAAACAGGAATCCCAAACCCAAACTCATCTTTTCTCTTAAACTCTATCTCATACCCCAAAAAGTCCAATATCACATCCAAACTCTTAACTGAAACAGCTCCAACTTGCCCTCTCTCTAGCTTACCTAAGGTCACACGACTAATATCAGCAACTTGTGCCAACTCCTCTTGGGTAATCCCTTTGGCTTTTCTAAGCTCTCTGATTTTACTTCCAATCTCGAACAGTTTCAAGTGGCATCTCCTTATAGGTTTTTTCATCAAGTGACAAGCTCCAGCAGTCCAATATCTTTGAACCTACAGATTTAAAATTTTCATCTTCCTTTATTATCTTTTTCAGCTCTACAATACTAATCTTTAACGCTTCTTGACACGCATCATACATCTTTAGA
This sequence comes from Campylobacterota bacterium, assembly GCA_022600655.1. Taxonomy (GTDB): domain Bacteria; phylum Campylobacterota; class Campylobacteria; order Campylobacterales; family Sulfurovaceae; genus UBA1140. Next base: position 10,570 of record JAHZJZ010000324.1, read on the forward strand.
GCTTTTGATTTAGTAAAAAAGCAATGCTCCACTCCAAAACGAACCAACTCCTCTTTTCCCCACCAAATCTTTTTTCCAAACATCATCAGAGCAGGTTTATCCCGATAGATATAGGCTGTAGTAGTCACAATATCATAAGCAGGTGAAAAACTGATGTTTTTAAACTCATTGTCATAAAGAACACCAAAATTTTTCAGATGGGCATCTCCATTTTTAAGCAGATAATTCATAACAACTGTTTTATAAAA
>JAHZJZ010000325.1 GCA_022600655.1 Campylobacterota bacterium
ATAAGTCATATTTTTACCAGAAAAATCTTCCGTTCTAAAAATATTCCCCTGTTTTTGTAACTCATGTAACTCTTCAAGAGCTTTAGACAACAGTGCATTACGCATAAGAATCCTTTAAACCATTTACATGATTATAGCATAACTTATTTATATGACTTTACCATTCCCTATTTACATGATTTTAATGACTATTCTAGTTTTTCCTCTTCACCCGAACCTTCTTAGGAGCAAACAGTTCCAACGCTTTAGCTACCATTGGTTCATCTAAAATGGTACGTTCATCTTTCTCTTTGGCAGACTCTACTCCACCATCACTTGGAGCTACACATGAACTTTTCATCGGAGCTTCTTCTGTAGAAGTATGTAGAGTATCTTGAATGCCTAACACTTCATCTTCTATCATAGAGACAGGTTCATCTATAGGTGTTTCGTTAATAGTTGGTTCTGAAGGCTCTACGCTGGAGGGTAACTCCTTTGCGATGTTTTTGATTTTGGTTTCAAAACCGAAAATCTCTTGGACAAACATTCGTATGAGTCCCCAATGGTTTTTGAGCATGGTTTTAGCATCACCATTGGCGATAGATTCCCATGTAAGGACATTCTCTTCAAAAGAGTTATAGGTGATGTTTTGTTCAAAGCATTCACCTAACTCATAGTTTCTGTCGTAGAGTTTGGCTACTAAGGATTCAAAAAGTTTTGTACCTTCATCAATAATAGGTTGAAGTTCTTCTTTTTCAGAGTCAACCTCTTCTAAAAGAGCCATAGACTCTTGAGAAATCTCTTCTTCTATAGAGAGAGGCGACTCATCTACTGGTTCTTGTTTTTCTATTACCTGTGCTTTCTCTTCTACAACGATAGGTTCTACCTTTTTTACAGGCTCTGTAATTTTAACTCCACTAAGCTCTTTTTCTAAAGTACGTATCATCCCATCTATATCTTGAATTTGTAGTGACTCCATCATTTTGAAAAGTGTGAGTGAGAGGACAAACTCACCGTTGGAACCGATACTTAACAGTGTTTTGGCTTCAGCTAAAACTCTAAAAAATCGCTCAATAATCATTGGGGTTATCTTATGTGAACCACTCAACAGTACCTCTTTAAGATAGAGCATCAACTCATCGATAATCATCTCAGATTCAAACCCACTTGCCATAGAGATAAATTCTAAAATGGCTTTCTCATCCTTAACCATAATATTGTCTATCAAGTTTTCAAGCAGTGATGGCTCTATAATACCTAACATATTGGTAATGGTTGAGATGTCTATAAAGTTTTTGGAGTAGACAATCGCTTGGTCAAGCAGTGTTAACGCATCTCGAACACTTCCAGCCCCTGAACGAGCGATAATATCTACAGCATTTTTCTCATACTCCACACCCTCAAGGTTTAAGATATGCTCTAAATGTTTTTCTAAAACAGGTTGAGCTATTTTTTTAAATCGAAAGTGTTGTGTACGGCTCAAAATAGTAGCAGGAAGTTTAAGAGGGTCAGTGGTTGCCAAAATAAATTTAACAAATGAAGGTGGCTCTTCTAATGTCTTAAGCAGTGCATTAAACGCCTCTTTAGTCAACATATGCACCTCATCAATAATGAAGATTTTATATCGTGCTGAGGCTGGTTTATACTTGGTATGCTCTATGAGTTCTCGTATGTCATCTATCTTACGGTTAGACGCGGCATCCATCTCTATAATATCCATATGCCGTGACTCAGCAGCCATCATACAGTGAGAACATACACCACAAGGGTGAGCTGTGGTTCCTTTTTCACAAAGCAGTGCTTTTGCAAAGATACGAGCTGTTGAGGTCTTACCACTTCCTCTTAGACCAGAGAAGAGATAGGCATGGGAGAGTCGGTCACTTTCAAGAGCTAAACTGAGGGTTTGAGAAACTGCTTCCTGACCAATCAAATCATCAAAAGTGGCGGGACGATACTTTCTTGCTAATGCTAATGACACATAGACTCCTTAAATCAACTAACAGATACTAATATTATAGTCAAATCTCACTTGTGATATAATTTGTTAAAAAATTCTTAGGAGCTATGAATGAGATGGGAAGACCGAGAACAGAGTGACAATGTAGAGGATAGAAGAAACAGTAGTGGTGGTGGAGGTAGAAGAGGTATGCCTTCTATGAGTACCATGATGTTTCTTTGGCCCGTTATTCAAAGACTGCTAAAGACCAAGTTTGGTTGGGCGATTATTGGTGTGGGAGCAGTACTTTATTTTTCAGGCTTTAACCCACTCTCTAGTTTCACAGGTGGAGCTTCTACTCCAGTTAATCAAAAGGCTGATGATAAACAAGCAGCTTTTATCGCAACTGTACTTAAGGACACTGAAGAGGTTTGGAAAGAGATATTTAAAAAACATGGTGCTGTCTATCGTGAGCCAAATATGGTACTCTACCGTGGTTCAACTAAAAGTGGTTGTGGTCATGCTTCAGCTCAGATGGGACCGTTCTACTGTCCTGCTGATGAGAAAGTCTATATTGATTTAGGATTCTTTGATGAGTTGAGTCAAAAACATAATGCCTCAGGAGATTTTGCACAAGCTTATGTTTTGGCTCATGAGATTGGTCACCACATTCAAAATATGGAAGGAACTTTAAGTAAAGTTCAACAGATGAAACAACAAGCCAGAGGTCAAAAAGGTGAAAATCAACTACAGGTTCGTGTAGAGCTTCAAGCTGACTGTTATGCTGGTGTATGGGCGCATCATGCTCATAAACGATTTAACATCTTAGAACAAGGTGATGTAGAAGAGGCTCTTCGTGCAGCCTCAGCCATTGGTGATGACACTCTACAAAAACAAGCTCAAGGATATGTCGTACCTGATGCCTTCACTCATGGTTCTTCAGAGCAGAGAATTGAGTGGTTTAGACGAGGTATCAAGAGTGGTGACATTAGAACTTGTAATACAGGTATTTAATTAGATTTGTGCTTTGGCATGATTGACATAAAGTAAAAAGTCATCAACCCCAAAATACCCTTTAGCCACAACCAACTCTCTCATATCAGCTGTCATGAAATAGACAGCTGGTACATTTTCTGGATTAATACCATAAGCTTTCGCTGAACTATCACCATGTTCTATTTTTACCCAAACAAAACTCTTCAGTGCTTTTTTAACCTTAGCATTTTTAAGTGTGGTTCGCTCCAACTCTTTTGACCACTTTGAACGTGAAGAGCCTACAAAGACCATAACTTGTTTACCAGTTTGTGAAGCATGGTCTATACCTGAATCGATATCAGACACCCATGTACCACTTTTCAAAGTAGTAGTGGTAGTTGTTGACGATGGAGTATCCATGTTCAATTGAGCTCGTGTATCTTTTAGATAATCATTAAAATCGTGAGGCTTAAGATAACCATCAACTCTATTAACAATTTTAAACTTAGGTGATACAAAGAAAATTGTAGGTGCGATTTCAAACTCTTTTTTAGCAAAAAGATAACGTTGAGCTTCAGGATGATCTTTATCAACAGTTGTAAAGAGAAACCCTTTCATATTTTTTTTAACAATAGAGCTGGTTAATGTTTTATCTTTCATCTCATCACAATACCTACATACGTCTGAAGTCACCATAACCATCAAAGGTTTTTGCTGTTTTTTAGCTTGAAGAAGAGAGCTTTTTAAGCCTCCTGAAAGTAAAATTGCTGGTAAACAAAGTAGTCCTATAATCTGTTTCATGTCTA
>JAHZJZ010000023.1 GCA_022600655.1 Campylobacterota bacterium
ATCAAAAGAGTTTCTAAATTTAAAACTTCTCAAATATCGTTGATACTGTTTGGTCTGTGACTCTAGCAGAGAGATTTTACCCTCCACTTTGTCGTAAAAGTTTACGCTCTTAGCATTTAAGATAACCTCATCTAAAAAACTCAGCTCTTTAGAGTTGGTAGCGTATTTGCCAATGTATCGGTTATCTTCTCCTAATACAAAAAAATTCTCAACATTACCATGATGTGAAGCGATAGCCAAAAATCCAAAAAGTGCCTCTTTTTGTTCAAAACTGCTATTGAGCAGAAAAAGGTAAGCAGAGAGCAGAGAGTGATTTTTATCGACGCCTTTGTCTCCACGAATATAGATTTGAAAATTATTTTTTAGTTTCGCTATATCATGAAATTTTTTCACCTCTCTCTCTAGTGGAGTATCATCACTATCAAACATGTTTTCGATATGTTCACTGTAGAGTTTATTGGGATGAGATAAAAATTCACTAAACAAAATAGACTCGATTCTCATTTATCTGATAGATATTATCTCTATTTTTAGATTTAATCTTTTTAACTCCACCAATCTCTACAATAAACTCTTGAAAATCTTTAAAGACTCTTCCCTCCTCTACACCACACGCCATATTTGCCGTAGTAAGCTTAACATCATAGTTTTCTATATCAAACTCAAAATCATCTATGTGAGTAAAGGTATCTATCTCACAGAGTGTATCTTCTATCTTTTTGATATTCTCAATCTCTACCCATTCAAAATCAGCCAAACAGAAATTGATACCCAAATAGGGGGTAAACGCTGTCTTATGCTCTTTGAGATAGGCTTTAATCTTCTCTTGATAATGACCATCTAAAGCAGACAAATCAATAAAAACCGTATAAGAGGGAGAGCAGATTAGCTCTCGATAAAACTGCTTTTTTTCACTAGAGTTCTGATACCCCTCTTTGATGTGCATATTGGAAGATAGAGCAAACTTAATACCATTAAATACAAAACTCTTTTTGACTATGGCTCTGTCTACTTTAATACTGTATCGTATATCATTTAATTTATAATACTCCTCTTCTCCTATCACTGCACCTAAAAATCCCATTATAGCCGTTTTGGGTGGGATAGGATAGGTTAAGCTAGAGTATATCGTAGCAGGATGTGAAAAGTGAGCATAGTCTCCTGTGAGTTTAAAAGCTACAAAAGACATCTGCTTATCTCTCTATCTTTGTCCAACTACTCTCAAACTGCTCTTGGTGGTTGCTTTCAAAGTCATAATCTACAAGATACTCCACCTTTTCAATTGAGCCCTTATATCTTTCCAATTTTGCTTTGAGTCGTGAGAAGTCTATCTTGTAGTCATTAACACTTCTAATCGCCTCATCATCTTTACTACCTACAAAATCAATGCTGTTGTTTAAATCTCCTGCAAAGGTATCATCTTTGTAGGTAATCACCAACATAAACCGTGGAGTCTGCCCCATTTTTGAACGCGTAATAAGATTTTTGGTTCCAAACCACAACGCATCAATAATCTTCTTGGCATCATCTTCGTTAAAACCTGTTTTGGTAGCGTTATAGTTATCCATTATTCCATAAGTGGCAAAGAGTGCATAACTCAAAAAATCCTCTTCTCTTATTGTATCTTGTTGTTTTTGCTCTTTTCCTTCATTTTCAGAATAAGTACTTGCAAAAGCTCCCGTTCCTTTTATATGTTTCATATGAACTTTATGTAAAGACTTTGACATTCTAAATTGAACTGCACCTGTAAATGTTACACTTGCTACTTGAATATTTTCTTTATCTTTCATCTTTTTAATTTTATCCATTTCTTTTTTATCTGAAATAGGTAAAACACCTCCAAATGCTCTTAAATCAATAAATCTATCTAATAACTGAGTTTCAATCTCTCCTCTACTTTGTGTAATATCAATTAAACTTCTAAGTGCATATTTACAATCCAATACAGAATTACCTTTTAAATATGGTTTTACAAATATTGTATCTCCACCCTCTTTTTTAATAAGCTCATCTCTAATGGTTCTTTTTATTCTTACATCGGTTGCCTCTGCTACACCTGTTTCTTCGTCAATTCTTGGTGCATTATCATTTAACATATCTCCATTAGGGTTCCAGTTCTCTCCATCCCATAAAAACAGAATCTCTTTTTTCATAATTGTATTTTTTTGCATTACTTTTTATCCTCTCTCTTTTTTTCTTCTTTTATATATTTGGTATAATCACTTCCACCCATAGCAAAAGCTAGTGAGACAAAAGAACTTTTGACAATTCCACTGTGCAACAGTGCTTTAGGTGTAGCTGTGATAACCAACTCTTTTATCTCATTAACAGTTGCATTTCCTTTACCTGAAGTTGAGTTGAGCTTACGAATGGTCTCTTCACACTTTTTCCAAATTCTGTCTAAACTATCTTTTGTAATCGCTCCACTATTGTTTAACCATTTAGCATAAGAGCTATTACCACTTACACCATATTGCCAATTCATTAAAGCACTTGACAACATACCCAACAGATAGGCACTCTGTAACACTTCATTGTTTAAAAACTCACTCTTCTCTAGAAGTGTTTCAATCTTTTGCGTTTTTGTTGCTCTCTCTTCCAACTCTATCTCCTTTTGTAATATAAAATTCTCTTTTAGCTTTTTGGTATCATTGAAAAATGCTAAGTATTTTTTCACTGATTCTATACTTCTACCGTGGGGATACCCATTAAAATATTTTGACCAATCTACAGGATGGGCATAGCTTTTGTTCATCGTTCCCCAATAGATAAGTTGTGCAAATTTATAAACCAAAATATCTTTTTCTAGTTTTACAGGGGATAATAGAACATTCATAATCTCCAATCTATCAGAAAAAAGATTATGCATATAAATGGTATCTTCATTAGGAGATTTTTCATCTCTGTTTTTAAATGCTTTGATGTTATAGTTACCTAACTTATCGGATATATGAGAGATATAAGAAGGTAAAACATCATCAATCTGTAAGAGTACATCCACAGCAGAGTTGTTTTTGGCATAAAACAGAATGGTATTGAGTATAGGCAACTCTTTTTGATTTAAAGCAACCTCTTCTAGATACTCATTGATATAGGTCTCACTCTCCTCTATCTCTGATATTTTACCTTTTGAAGCATTTTCTAAAATCTCTAATATCTCTTTATAAGCAATGTCATCACTCAAAAGCATTGGTATAATCGCCATTTTAAGACCATAAAAGTTATGTGAAAGCATCTTATCCATTACATCAAAACCAATCTTTACCTTTTTAGCACTATTAAACGAAAGAGGTAGCAGTTTGAGTTTTATAGGTTTCATTTTAGTGGGCATCTCATTGGTAGAACAGAAAGCCAAATTGGCATCTCCTCCTGTCCCTTGCCTGTTATCTACAATATCATATCCTCGTAAAGTAGCTTCATCACTACTATTTAGATGCTTCCCATAAATATTTTTGAAATAAGCCGAGATGGGTTTATCCTGATAAGACAAAGAGAAATAGGTTGTTACTTTTCCTTTCTCTCCTTTGAC
>JAHZJZ010000326.1 GCA_022600655.1 Campylobacterota bacterium
AAATTTCATCACCACTTTTCAAGTAGTTTTTCTCCCCAAACTCAGCATAAGCTGTTGCACCAATTGAGATAATCGCTTCTGTAGGATAACCATTCTCTTTAAGATGCTCTGCAATATCTTCAAGTGGTCCAAAATCTCTCTGCTCATTCATTTTTTCTATAAGCCAATCTTTGAGCTTAGTATAAAAATAACTATACCCTATTAGAGGAGCATCAACACCATAAGGGTGTACCACTCCATCACGTTTTACAAAAGAACAGAGGTGGTAACTGTCCATTACTCCACCCTCCTCAAACGTATCAATCTCTATCCACTGCTCTGCCATTCCTTTAGAACGAGGACACCAACTCTTTTTCTCTGAAATTTTCTTAGCTCCCTCTTTACGAATAGTACAGTCATTAAAAGCTGTAAACTTTTTTGCATCTAAATCAATAACTTTATGATTCTCATCATAGATAATATCAAACAGTACAGCTACTTCAGGCTCTACCTGTGCATTCGCTTCATACTCAGGCAAATCCAGTTTAGTGGAGTCGATAGGGTAAACCCCTAAAAAAGTAGAACTCTCTGGTAAATAGAAAGGGAAAATTCCTTTAGGTGCCCCCTCCTCTTTCGTTACCACATTTTTAAAATCCTCTAACTCTCCTGCTTGTTCTAAGTGGTGTGCAAAATTACCTGCAACGCCTAATCCAATGGTTTTAGTGAATGCCATTACTTCTCCGTTAAATCTTTAAATTTTTTCTTATGAATTATACCCTATTTATGAATACAAAATCCAATTAATAATACTTACAATTAACTATAATTTAAAGAAATATTTAGGACTTTAGATTCTACTAAGAAATATTCAGATAAAATAAAACTTAACTAATTCAGTTATTTATTGATTAAATAGTTTATATATTTATACCCCTAAGGAGTAGTCATCATGACAGGTAAATTCTCGCTCGCAGTCAAGCTATTATCCCTATCTCTTCTCATCTCATCTGGAAATGCTGTTGAGGTCAATATCAAAGAGGGGCTTCCTCATATTGATGTCGATATCAACGGTAAATCAGTTAGAATAGAACGAATTCAGGATACAAACTATAAGTTAAAAAACTCATATACAAAAACCTCTCGACCTGCTCCTCCATTTACCATTCAACCTTTTGAACCTATTGCAGGTATTGAAACCGTTACTGAACTAAACGTAATTGACTTTCTTTCAAAAAATGGCGGTTTACTGATTGATGCGAGAATGCCAAAGTGGTATGAAGTTGGAACCATTCCAGGAGCTAACAATATTCCATTTTCTATTCTATCTTCAAGAAATGGACAGGCATTAATATCTAAAATTCTCGATCTCTTTGGAGCAAAAGAGAGTGCTGGTAAATGGGACTTCTCAACAGCACAGACCATACTCGTTTTTGATAATGGTCCATGGTGTCAACAGGGGGTTAGAGCCATGAAGAACTTAGTTGAACTGGGTTATCCAAAATCTAAAATTAAATACTATCGAGGTGGAATACAATATTGGCAACTCTTAGGATTGACCACTATCAAACCTTAACATCAAAGACAAAGGAGAAAAAATGTTAAACAAGGACCAATATAATCAAGATGAATATAATGATTATTATGCACAAGCAACACAAGGCGCTGAGATTAAAGGTGGTGCAAGTGGAGGTGGAAGCAAGAAAATAATACTAATTCTTTTACTGCTTCTTCTTATTGGAGCATTAGGATATTTCTTAATGACAACCATGGGATCATCAGACACTTCTAATGATACAGCTAAAAAAGCTGAAACTTCTGTTAGTGAACAGACTACTGCTCCAGAGACTGCAACTCAAGATACAGTCAATAAAGAGGTTACAAAACAAGTTCAAAACATCGCTTCAGAGAGTGGTGCTATGACTCCAGAACAAATTGCACAAATTGTTCAGGCAGTAATTGCTCAACAAAATAAAGAGAAAGAGAAATCAATAGACTCAACACAACCCAATGAAGTTAAAACACAAGATAGTAGTCTAGAGGCTTCTCTTTCAAGTGCTGAAGTTGATATGCTCTCTATGGGAGAGACTGGTTCAGAGGTTACTATTAGCGATAGTGACAGTCAGAAACAAGCCAGTACGGCAGAGACAGTTAATACTTACAATAAAGTTGTTGTAGACCAAAGTGCTGGAGCAGCAACCGATGAACTGAGTAAACTTTCAGATCAAATTTCAAGTGCAATTGACGCAGACGATACGCCAAGTAATGACTCTAGCTATACAACATCGATTACACAAGAGGTTCAAACACGTACCAAAGAGATGAGATACGTAACCGTTAGAAAAGGTGACACACTAGGTAAGATTGCTCAAAGAGTTTACGGAAATGTTATGGATTATAAAAGAATCTATGATGCAAATCCAGATATTCTTAGAAGACCAGATAGAATCTATATAGGTCAACGACTTAGAGTTCCTGAATAAAAAATTATCAATACGCAACCATAAATTAAAAAAAGGATAATTATGAAAAAAGCATTAATCATATCTCTACTAACTTCTATGTTATTAGCTGATGATGTTGCTGTTAAAATTACAAGCAATCTTCCATATATTCATACCTATGATTCAGGAAAAAAAGTAAAAATACAAAGAATTCAAGATACTGATAATAGACTAACGGATGACTATACCAAAACATCAAGGGCTTGTCCACCATTTTGTATTCAACCTACACAGGTAACTAATGGTATTAAAAATATTGAAGAGATTGAACTTCTCTCTTTTATGCAAAATAAAGTTCCTAAACACAAAGGTGTGGTAGTTGATGCAAGACTTAAAAGTTGGTTTGAGTTAGAGACTATCCCCTCGGCAATCAATATTCCATACCCAGCGATACAAAATGCCTCTAAAGAGAAAGCCAAAAAAATCTTTCAAATTTTAGGTATGAAAATCAAAGCTGATGGAACTTGGGATTTTTCAGAGGCAAAGGAGTTGGCCGTTTTTTGTAATGGTGTATGGTGTGAACAGTCAAAACACTTTATTGACGGTATGATTAAACATAACTATCCAAAAGAGAAACTTCTTTACTACAGAAGTGGTTTTCAAGGTTGGAAACTTCTTGGACTTACAACCATCGTTCATAAAGAGATTAAAAAGTAGTTAAGGGATTTCCCCTCAACTACACTTCATAATAATTCAAAATAATAAGAAAAATTAATAATTATTCTTTATTTTTATAGCTATTTCTGATATACTATATTTTATGGAAGCATATAAAATTAAAAATATCGCTGGACATCTTGCCAAAGGCTTTTTAGCCAATCCTTTAACTCCCATACTTGCTATTGCCATTTTACTTTTGGGTTACATATCCCTTGAAATGATGCCTCGTGAGGAGGATCCACAAATAGAAGTGAGTGGTGGCTCTATTATCGTAGCCATCCCTGGAGCAACTCCCTCTGAAATCTCTAATGTCATTGTCAAACCTCTTGAGAGACGCATCCGTGAGATTAAAGGGGTAGAGAACACCTACGGTATGGCAATGAACAATGTAGGGATGATAAATGTACAGTACCTCATCGGTGAAAATCGTGAAGCTTCTAACCTAAAGCTTTATGATAAAGTGATGCAAAACATGGATCAACTCCCTCAAGGAACCATGCCCCCACTCGTCAAACCTTTCGATATTGATATCGACATCCCCATACTAACCGTTGCTTTTTATAAAAATAGTAAAAATGATTTAGACAATATTAAACTCTATCATAGCATCCGTGAACTCCAACAAGATATCAATGCACTGGACAATGTCTCAAAAACGACCCTTAAAGGGGTCAAACGACCACAATTTAATGTATTGGTAGATTTACAAAAGCTCTCAGGTTACCATATCTCTTTGGGACAGGTGGCAAAATCGATTAAATCTATCTCCTCTAACTCCCCAGAGATAGACACCACCACCCAAACAGGAAAACTGACAGTATTTGGGGTTAAAAATGCCATTGATGATGTAGAAGATTTACAAGACTTAATTATCGCTCAATATCATGGCTCTCCTATCTATCTAAAAAATATTGCTAAAGTAGAGTACAGTTATGACATCCAAAATCATCAATCAGCCCTACTGACCTATCAAGAGAAAAATGCAACCAACCCTCCAGCGTTTAAAGATACAGGAAACCAAATCACCTTAACCGTCTCTAAGCTCAAAGGAACCAATGCTGTACTCATTGCAGAGAGAGCCATAGAGGAGTTACGAAAAAACCGAGAATCCCTCCATGAACAAGGGGTTGGTTATATCGTGACACGAAACTATGGAGTACGAGCCAACGAAGCTGTTAATGAGTTGGTACACCACCTAGTGATTACTATTTTAATTATTGCTCTTATTTTAGTTCCCTTTTTAGGATGGCGTGAGTCACTAGTCGTCACCATTGCCGTACCGATGATTTTAGCAACCACCCTCTTCTTAGCCATGATAACCGACCAGACCATTAACCGTATTACCCTCTTTGCATTTTTGCTTAGTTTGGGGCTAATTGTGGATGATGCTATCATCGTTATAGAGAATATCCACCGACGACTCCATCTACCCGAATCTAAAGGTCTAAAGTTTTCAGAGATTATTATACAAGCCACAGACGAGATAGGCCCTTCAACTAATATCGCTACCATAGCCATTATGCTCACCATGATACCAATGGCATTTGTTGGTGGAATGATGGGACAATTTATGAAACCCATCCCTCTTAATGTTCCTGTAGCACTAGGGGTATCACTTTTTGTTGCTTATGTTTTTGCCCCTTACTTGGCACGAAAACTCATTAAGTTTGAAGAGAGTTCAGAATCGGAGGATTCATCTCCAAACAATACGAAGTCAAAGTCATCACCACCTAAACTTCAAGGAGAAAACCCCTAATGGAAAAGATAGTCTACAACATTATCTCTAAACCATTTAACAAATGGTTAGTTACTATCATTGTCCTACTCTCCATGTTTGGAGCGGTCATGATGATACCTAGCAAACTCGTCCTTGCCAAGATGCTTCCAGGGAAAAGTGCCAACACCTTTACCATCTATGTCGATACAGCCACCAATGCTTCTATAAAAGAGACTGAGCAGGTCACCAGCTGTGTTGTCAATCAGCTTAAAACCGAAAAAGAGATACTCGATATGGAGGTCTACCTAGGACAAGGAGCCCCACTTGATTACGCTGGACTGGTCAAAGGAAGTGCCTTAAAGTCTCTTAAAAATCAAGCTGAAATTGTTATCAATCTAACCGATAAACATGGACGAGATGAACCCTCATTTATGATGGTGCATCGTATTCGCCCTGAAATCAACCAAGCCTGTGGCTCTATCGTTCCCAACACCTCCATACGATTTACCGAGATGCCCTCAGGACCTCCAACACTTGCGACTATTGTAATAGAACTCTATGGAAAAGATGATGTGCTACTGCGTGATACAGCTAAAAAGGTAGCCACCATTTTAAAAGAGACCGAGGGCTTGGTCGATATTGATATTATGCAAGATGACCTCTACACCAAATACAACTTAGTCCCTCACAAAGAGAAAATCATCCGTTCTGGATTAGGCGTTGACCAAGTAAACCAAATCATCTACCTTGCTTTTAAAGGAATGCCCATTGCTGTTAAAAACACACGCGACCAACAAGACCAAATCCCTATATTCCTACGCCTAGATGACGAAACACGAAGCATCACTTTTGATAACAGAGATGCCCTACTCAATAAACTCTCATCTCTACGCCTTATGAACCAACGAGGTATGATGGTCTCACTCAGTGAAGTAGTAGAGATAGAAGAGGGACAATCTAGCCCCACTATTTTTAGAAAGAACCTTAAAAACATGGTCACCATCACAGCCGAGTGCGATATGGTCTCCCAAGTCTACCCACTCTTAGAGGCACGAGAAAAAATGTTAGAATCACTATCATCACACTTTCATACCAGTAAAGTAGAGGGCATAAACACCTATATGTTTGACCTGAACCTCGTCCACAAAGGCAACAAAGAAGAGATGCTCTTACGCTGGGATGGCGAAATGAAAGTCTCACTAGACACTTTCCGTGATTTAGGTGGAGCCTTTATAGCAGCACTGGTTCTCATGTTTTTACTTATGGTCGTCTACTACAAATCATTTAGCCTAAGTGGCATTGTCCTTATCGGAAGTTTTCTCTCTATTATCGGTGTTATTGTTGGTCACTGGGTAACGGATAAAATCCAACTCTTCTTTACCGAAACCAACTTCTTTTTAACAGCCACCTCACTCATCGGGTTTATCTCCCTAATGGGAATTTCTGCTAGAAGCTCCCTACTCCTAATAGACTTTGCCCGTTCACTCATTGCCGATGAGGGGATGGAGAAAAAAAGAGCCATCGCCGTTGCTACAGCTACTAGAGCCAAACCAATTCTACTAACAGCTATCGCTATTATCTTAGGAAGCCTACTCTTAGCAACTGACCCAATCTTTGGTGGTTTAGGTATCGCTCTTATCTTTGGAAGTATGGCTGCCACACTGGTATCGCTCTTTTTTATCCCTGTACTTATGGACAACGCCAAAGCGATGATGCCAGATGATTACATTCATCCAGAGCTAAGCAGTTTACAGAAAAAAGATGTTTGGTGTATTTTGAGTGAAAATCTTCGTCTGTTTTTTGCTTATTTTTCTTATGATAGGAAGAGGGATAAATCGAATGAAAATGAAAAATAAAGTTAATTAGTTCAATTCAAATTATTAGGTGTAAGAAACCTTCTTAACTAAACTATAAAAGTGGAGGATATTATTTATAATCCTCTTTTAGTTGAGATTATTCAAAAACTCCTCACTACTCAACACCTCAATATCCGAAGCATAGAAGTTTTTATCATTCGATAAAATAAGGTCACACCTCTTTTTTTTAGCAAGAATATATTGAATTGTATCCTCCAAATCACAGTAGTTTTTATCTTCTTTCATTAATTTACAAGTCTGCATCACTTCATAATTAGAAAACTCAATCACTTTTAAAATATGATTAATATCTTCTATTTTAGTCAAAGCACTATCTTTACCGTTTTTTGAATCTACATAATAAACTGTTGTCACAATATCACAACTGGTAAAAAGTTCTATCTTATTAAGTAAAGCATACTCATAAAACTTCATACTTGCTTGATAGAAAACTCTTTTATTATCAAAAATATCTAAAATAATATTGGCATCAACAAAAACTCTTTTATACATCCATATCCGCCTTAATTGACTGTATGGATTTACCTACAAACATACCTGATGAACTTCCAGAAATTCTATAGAGTGCTTCTAGTTTTTCTTGAACAGCTATCTCTTGATACTTCTCTTCTATAAGATTTCGGATAACTTGTGTCTGTGTCATATTACTATTTTTTGCTAGTTTTTTTAAATGTTCAGCTATCTCTTCATCGAGTAAAAAATTTTTTCTAACAGTCATAATAAAATCCTTATACATTTATTTATATCTATTATACCATACATATATTTACAGATGTATACAAATAAAACATATTTCTTAATCTTAATTAAAGTGTATTCATTAAGAGGTTATTTTCTCTCCTCTCCATTCTCATACTCTATAGCGATTTTTACATACATTCCAGGATAGACTTTGGTCTCTCCTTTGTCGAATTTAATACGAATGGTAAACGTATGTGTCATAGGATTCGCACTAGGAACTACTGACTTTACCTTTCCTCGTGTTTTAAATTTTAAAGAAGGAATTTCAAGGTTTACAAAATCACCTGTATTCACTTTCATCAGATCTGTCTCTGAAATTTGGGCTTCTACTTCCAGATGGTCTAAGTCTACTAAAACCATTGCTAACATACCAGGGACAATTAAATCACCAACACGTATCTGTTTTTGAACGATGATACCATC
>JAHZJZ010000327.1 GCA_022600655.1 Campylobacterota bacterium
AGTGTGACATGGCAAAAGTAATGGCTGGAAGAGTTATCAATGTTGGGGCATTAGATATTTTTAGAAATGAAGGCTATACAGCTAAAAATATTGAACGAGTTGATTTTATATCTCCCAATGGTATTGTCGCTCCACCAATGGTTGGAGATTTAGCAAAAGCTGGGCATGTTGTTACTGAAAAATCAGGTAACAATGAGATAAAAATCGCAGCTATTTTAAGTTTAGATGCCAATGGAAATCCAAATGCTTATGGAACACTTGTAAGTATTCATGATGCTGACAATAATGATAACTCAGATGTTGATTATGGAATGACAAACATATACTTTCCTGACAATACAAGCATATATAGTCAAGATTTAGGATTTTATGTTGACAACACTTCAGGAGACCAAGGGGAACCTTGGTGGATTCAAAGTACCAATGAAGCTTTAGGAATGGCATTTGTTACACTTGAAGATTTAGGCGTAAGTGCTAATCAAAAGTACTATGGTTTTTCCTATTTTGGTAGTGATGTAACCAGTACTATGAATTTAAGCGACTATAGCTCTTTTCCAACCAATTCAGCAGGAGATACAGCTGACTCTTATGGTGGGGTTGCTTCTTATTTTGTTGATGCAGAGATTATTAAAGTTTCTATTGCAGATGCAAATATCACCGAGGGAGACAGTGGAACCAAAAAATTAAATTTTACAGTTTCACTTGATAAACCTGCTCCTAATGGTGGAGTAACTGTTCAAGTTAAGCCTTATGATATTACTGCTATTGAGGGAGAAGACTTTAGTCGAAATACAAGCTCTGTCTATTTTGCCCAAGGGGAGACAAGCAGTACTGTCTACTACCTTATTAATGGTGATACCGATGTAGAAGATAATGAAACATTTAAAGTTGAACTTCACACTCCTCAAAATGCTATTCTTGATAGTAAATTTGAGGCTATTGGTATGATTATTAATAATGATTTAGATAAAGATTTAGATAAAGATAATGATGGGATTTTAGATATAGATGAAGGTTGTAGTGAGAAAATCACCAGTAATATTGATTCAACTTTTAGTTTGTCTACTTCAGAGGTAGCTGCTACAGTAAATTTAACATCAGCCCCTACAACAGGTTTTGGACCACTCACAGATACTTCAACAGCTACAGTATTATCAGCAACATCTAGTACACCTGGAGAAAATTCAAGTGATGGAGAAGCAGTTCGTCTTTTAGGTACAGTTTCCAATGCTTTAATCACTCTAAACCGTAATCCAAATGAGACGCTAAATAGCTTTACAATGGATTTATTATCTAATCCAGGTGGATTTGATGATGGATTATATCTTACAATAAATGGGGTAGTCGTTGTTGAATTTGATCAAGGAGACTGGAGAGATGCTACTACTTCAGCTGTTGAGAATGATATTAAAGCTACATATGGACAAGGTAACAATACTTGGGAGCCTTGGTACAATGAGGGAAACCCTCAATTTCAAGTTATTGTTGACAGTGCTGGAAATGCAACCGTTGCACTCTTAGTCGATCGTACTGATGGTGGACGTGATAATATTTTAACACACATTCCAAACTCTACACCAAACCCAGTTCCAGCACTAGACCCTGAAGCAGGGATAAGTATAGGTGTGGCTTTTAAAAATTATAGAAGACTTGGTGCACATAGTGGTTTTACTCTTAATGTCTCTGCAATGTTTACAGAACTTAATTGTAGAGATACCGATCTAGATGGTATCGTTGATGCTCTAGACCTAGATAGTGACAACGATGGTATTCCTGATAACGTTGAGGCTCAAACTACACAAGGGTATATCCCACCCAATAAAGTTTTTGATGCCAATGGTGTAGATACTGCTTACACAGGTGGTTTAACTCCTGTTGATACCGATGAAGACAATATTACAGACTGTCTTGACTTAGACAGTGACAACGATGGTATTTTTGATATTGAAGAGTCAGGATTAGGCAACAATGATACCGATAACGATGGTAGAACCAATAGTGCCGTTGGAGAAAATGGTTTAGACAATAAAGCAACCATTGAAAATACTGATGACTATTCTGATGTAAATGGTATGGCTCATGATGGTACAAACTTTACTTTACAAGATAAAGACAATGATACAGCTACAAACGGTTCAGATGCTGCTCCTGTAGATAAAGATTTTGATTATCGTGATGTATCAATAAATCCACCCATTGCCGAATACCGTTTTGATGAGTGTTTCTGGGATGGCACAACGGATGAAGTTAAAGATACCATAGGTACAAACCATGGTACTGCAAAAAATAGTGCAACTACCGATAGTGAAAATATCATTAACCGAAGTGGTAAATTTGAACAAGCATCTAGTCAATATGTAGAAGTCAATGGTTTTGACGATATATTTGGAACTTCTAGTTCTGCTTTTACTTTTGCAACATGGTTAAACCCTAGTAGTTTATCAGATGAGAGAACAAACCATTATACAAAAAATACTTTTATGGCTAAAGCTTCTGATAGTAAAAATGATAACCTTGAAGTAGGAGTAAACCCAGATGGAACACTGCATGTTTATCTTGATACCAAAAGTAAAGATAAATATGCAGATTTTGGTAAAGCAGGAGATATTTCTACTAACAGTTGGCACTTTGTTGCAGTTACTTATGAAAATGGAAAAGTTACTGTCGTTATTGATGATAAAACCTATACCGACACTACTACATGGGCAGGTGCTACGATTCTAGACCAATCTGTAGGGAGTCCTTTTACGCTAGGTGCTACACTTCATGGTAAAAATAAAGTCGATAACTTTTTTGATGGATATATAGATGAAGTTAAGATATTTGATAAGGCTCTCTCAACAAATGAATTAAGTACTATGTATACCAATGAAACTGCTGGTAAAAATAGTGATGGAACCAACAGAGACATCGTAGAGTGTGATAATGGTAGTTTTGGTAGCTGTACAGAAGCTTTTCCAAGTGCATTAAGTTCAACATTCGATACCATTTTGTTAGGAAGTCAAGCTAAAATTTTCAATACCACCAACCATACACTTACAACCAAGATTCTTCAAGTAGGGGCAAATACAACTTGTGACGGACAAGCTTGTCAAAAGAGTAATACCTTAGCCACTAAGTATGATTTTGATGTAGATATGGGTAGTGGTTCTAGTGGTGCATTTAGCATTTCACCAAACAGTAGTAAAGTAATCTCATCTTCTGAAGAGTTTAACTCTTTTGATATGGGTCCACAAACCACACTTGACTTGAATGGTGATATTACCATTCAAGTCAAAGGGGATTTAAATGTAGGTGCTAAATGTAAACTAAATATTAATGGTAATGTTGTCATTATTGCCGACAATGTTTATCTTCAACCACAAAGTGAGTTAAAAATCAATAGTGGAACCGTTAAATTTATCGCTAATAATATTGATGTAGGTTCAAAAAATAGTACACAACATATAGAAAATGCCTTGGAAGTAAGCTTCTTAGCTAAGTCAAATTTGACTTTTCATGCAGACTCAGACTATCAAGGTGTCTTCTATGCTGGAAATCATGCTGATATAAGACCTCAAGGAGTGATTACGGGTGCCATTACAGCAAAAAGTATGGATATCGATTCTCAATCAGAAATTCATTATAATGATAAGATGGTAAACAGTTTATGTCATCCAACTCCTCCTCCATCTCTCTGTAAAGAACAACTCCTCCCAATCGCAGACAAAACTGGCTGGAGTGTACTGGGTTCAAGTTCAACATCATATGGTAATAAAAACAATATTATCGATGACAATACCTCTACCCGTTGGGTTTCAAATATTGGAGGGGCGTTACCTCAAAGTATTACTATTGATATGGGTTCAAACAGAGAGATAGCTGGTTTTTGGTACTATCCAAAAGCAGGTGACATTAATGGTCGTATCACAGAATACAGTGTTGAAACCAGTGGTAATAATGCTACTTATACAACGATTACAAGTGGAACACTTACCCATAAAGAGTCTGTTCCTCAGCTTATAGAGTTTACCCCTACAACCACACGTTATGTTCGCTTAAAGATTACAGGAAGTACTGGTGGGGTTTATGCAGATATTACTGAGTTGAGTTTTCTTAAATGTTCATCAGCTTATGAGGTAACCCCTATTGTGGTTACCAATGAGTGTGACAGTTTTAATGGACTCAACACTGCCTTTAACCCTACAACAGGTTCTACAGAAGGAACACTAAAGAAGTTTGATAAGCAGTGGCTTACAGCAACCATTCCAACCAATACCACCGATACGCTTAGTGCTTTAAACAGTGTAAAAGCGTGGTCATATGGGGTTGTAGCTGGTGACCCAACAGGGTATAAGGCTGGTTCAGCCATCGAAAACTGGCATAACAGTAGCTCTAACAGTGCTGACTGGATTAGTAACAGTGAAGATACTTCACATATCAATATCGGTGACGTTGATGTACTTTACCGAAAAGATTTTAATATCGATACAAGCAGTGCCTTAGTCACACAAGTACTCTCAAACTTAGATATGAACTTCTATAGTGACAATAGCATCTGGGATATCATCGTCAATGGTACAAGTCTAAAATCGCTACCAGCATACAGTTCGGTGTTACCTAACTCTGGGGGAGCAGACCCTTACAGTTACCTAGGGTATGTGGAGAACAACCAAGTTAAACTTACGATTGATAGCTCGTTACTGAAAAATGGTAACAACACCATTGTCATCCATACCAAATCGGCTCCTGAGTACCAAGGGTTATTTGTAGAGAGTGAACTCAAAGTAGACTGTTCACAACCAACTTGTGAGAGTGGTGTATCTGGAACAGGTAACTATGTGGCTGGTTGGTGGCATAATGACCCAACCGATACTCCTAAAGCAAATCAGTATTGGGAGAACTATCCAAATGACATCAAAAAAGATAGAGATAAAGAGATAATCAAAAAAGCTTTTGATGAGACTCATGGTTCTGGACTTAAAGCAACGATAGCTAATAGTTATCTCAAACTTGAAAATGTCGATGCTAAAACCCTTAATGAGTCTATCGCTGCTAATGAGTATGTTGAGTATAAGTTCACTACAGAAGATTTTGCTGATACCAAGTACATTAGCCGATATGTCTTTACGGTTGCCAATGGACAGCAGTCTGACTACTACCCATATAAGTTTAGTATTTTGGTCTCTGAGCGTGAAGATTTTGCATCATATACCTCAACCGTGGTTGACCAGACACAAAAAGGTTATACTCCTGGTGAAGCTGATAATCCAAACACACCAGGTACACACCAAACCTATGAGTACAATCCAACGAAGTTTGCTCTTTTAAAACCTAATACAACTTACTACATCAGAATCTATGTTTACGATGACCAAAGTGGTGCTAACAAAGGCATTATGTTAGATGACTTTAACTTTGGAGTAGACTGTTGTGGTGGATGTGATGGTGCCTTAACTCCTATTGCCAACTACTATTTTGATGAGTGTTCATGGAGTGGTATAGCAGATGAAGTAGTAGACAGTAGTGGAAACAACTTCCATGGTATCGCTAAGTATG
>JAHZJZ010000328.1 GCA_022600655.1 Campylobacterota bacterium
AGACCTTTTGCGTTGGCTCCATTAGAGAGAGTTTTAATTTTGTAGCCTAGGCTGTGAGCTAGTTTTATATATTTTAATATCTCTATGGGTTCTAGCGATATCTCATCGTTATGTGGATAGATATTGAGGTTTTCAATTCCCATTGCTCTGCCATCTTCCAAAATATTTATGATTTCATTGTCTTTTAATGCTGGAAAGTCTGATGTTTCAACATTTTTATGGATACAGTGTAGGCATTTTATGGGACACTCTGGTCTATGACTAGGGAGTTCCAAAACTAAACATTGAGGAGCTTGCATATGAGTAGATAAAATATCTTTTCCTTAAAAAATCTATATTCGGCAAAAATATATTATAACTAAATATGTTCTATTTTATGTTTAGTTGTTGAGGATTTTAGCTACATTTTTACTACTTCCATGTGATAAATAGCTCTTTAACTCTTCTGATTTCTTTTCAAAAACGGTTCTATTGGTCTCATAATACTCTTTGAGAAGGTTCTCTACGGTTACCTTTTCTTGCAGTAGTTCATTGTGTAGGGTGCTGTTATTGTAGCGTGTGAGAATAATGTTGGCTAGACCCACTTGGGTAATATGTAAAATTTTGCTACCAATAAAAAAATCTATTTTTTTAGCAATATAGCTTAGTGTAAATGGTGTACCTATAAGGGCCGCTTCTAGTGTAGCTGTACCTGAACAGATAAAAGCAAACTCTGATTTAGCCAAAGAGCTATGGGTCTCTCTTTCAATTTCAAACTCACTTATATCTCCATAAAAATCTTCTATTTTTTCATTGGAAAATGTTTTAGGAATAATTAAAATGGCTTTTTTAGTAGAAAGTTGTTTTCGTACCTCTTTAAAAATGGGTAAGAGTTTAGAGATTTCAGCTCTTCGGCTTCCTGGCATAAAGGCAATGGTATCGCTTTGTCTCTTTTCTCTGTCGGCATTAATTTCATCTAAGAGTGGGTGACCTATATATTGGGCTTTACTCTCGTAGTAGTCAACTTCAAAAGGTAAAATACCCAAGAGCTTATCGCAGTATTTTTCCAGTTTTTTAGCACGTTTAGGTCGACTTGCCCATACTTGGGGAAGAATATAGTAGATGATTTCTTTGTTAGGGTAAGCTGTTTTAAGTTTTTTGGCTAAAGGGAGGTTGAATCCAGAGGAGTCCATTAGTAGAACTTTATCAGCAGTGGAAGCGAGTTTAACCATCTCATCAGCTACTTTAAAGAACCAACGTAGTTTTTTGATGGCATCGACCACCCCCATAATAGCCATATCTGAGACATCATAGAGTGGTGTTCCTAAGGATTTATCAAAAATCCCTAAGAGTTCGATGTTATGGGTATGTTTTAAAACCTCTTTGAGATGAAGGTTTGAAGAGGGTTCTAATGCTGAGACAAGAACTTTCATCTATCCAAATTTTAATCCAGCAAAGAAACCAGCCACGGCACCAGCACCACTAGAGAGGTTCATACTTGATAGTCTATCTTTTAACATGGTTACCAGTCCTTTAAAAGAGTCTACCCCTGCTGATACACCATTTTCTAGTGCTTGTTCATTGACAGTTGATACACCTTGCGACTCCATTACAAAAAGAATCACCAGCCCAAGTCCTAGAATTAGAAGTAAAATCTTAAAAAATTTTTTCATAAAGTAACCTATGGCAAGACCAATTACAAAACTGGTTCCCATTTCTAAGAAAGGAAAAGCATTTTGATCACTGACTGGAGTTCCTGTATTGGCACTGTTTACTGCATATTCTTCATTCATATTTATTATCCCTTTTTATAAATTTTTTTGTATTATAACTTAATTTTGTGTCTTAATTGTTATCGCCAATGAGTGCATCACATAAGTCAAAACGGTTATGTGTCATGAGGTGTACTTTAGGGTGTACTTTCATAATCTCATCAAAGAGTGTTTTTGAAATATTAAATCCAACCTCTTGCTCTTTATCTGTTCCATCCATACTGGCTAAGTTCATCTCATCAATAATTTTTTTAGGTACGGTGATTCCTGGTACTTTATCTGAAATAAAGTTGGCTGTTCTGGCTCTTACCACAGGAAACTGACCCAGTATAAGCTCAGCTTTTTTAGCTGTCTCTCTCACGCTTTCATGTTTACACTCTTCAAAGATTGCTATAAGCTCTTTGGCATTATCAATATCATAAACAGGCTGTGTAATAATACCTCTTGCCCCATAATTTAGCTTTTTAAGCATCTTCTTTTTAATGCGATTCATATCTTTAGAGTATGAGTTAGAAACGGCAAATGGGTAGATAGGTTTTGGTGCAGGATTTAACTCTTTATTACTATAGTCGACCCCGTTATTGAGATGGTAGATAATACTTAGTAGCAGGGTAGAGTCACGCTCCACAACCCCTTTTACTTCAGGTTGATCAGAGAATTTAGCAGGATCACCCGTGAGGGCTAGTATGGTACGCAAATCAAAATCATTAGCACCAAGTAGGGTTGATTGAAGAGAGAGTTTATTTTTATCTCTCATACTCATGGTAGCAATGACGGGTTTGTTAAAGCTCTGTTGCACTTTAATTGCCGAGAGTACACCAGACATTTTGAGTTTTGCAAGAGGGTTGTCTGTGACAGAAAATCCTGAAACCTTTTTGTGAAGTTTTAGTGTTTTTATGGTTTTGATAACCTTATCGATAGAAGCACCATGTGGGGGTGTTATCTCTACGGTGATAAAAGGTTCATTACTATGAAGTCTATTACAAAATTTATCAAACATCGGTATATATACGTCCTAAATATTAATTGGATATAATTCTATCGAAAATTTACATAGAGGTAGTATAAAAGATGAAATTAGCCGTATTTGACTTTGACTCAACATTGATGGATGGAGAGACGATAGATTTTTTAGCAGCACCATTAGGACTAGAGACAGAAGTAGCAGCGATTACTGAAAGAGCGATGGAGGGAGAGTTAGATTTTTTTGAGTCCTTAACAACAAGAGTGCAACTTTTAAAAGGGCTTGAAAAAGCAAAAGTCGATGAGATATGTCAAAATCTGCCTATGATGCCAGGAGCAACAGAAGTAGTAGCAGGGTTAAAAGAGAGAGGGTATAAAGTCATATGTTTTTCTGGTGGTTTTAGAAATGCGACCTCTCCAGCTTGTAAAAAACTTGGTGTTGATGCTGATTTCTCAAATATTTTACATGATGATAATGGTATCTTGACAGGAAGAGTAGGGGGAGACATGATGTTTGGGTTCTCTAAAGGAGATATGATTGTTCGTCTACAGGCTCTTTTAGGTATTTCAGAAGAGAATACTTTGGTTGTTGGTGATGGTGCTAATGACTTAAGTATGTTTGAACATGCAAAAACCAAAATAGCCTTTTGTGCGAAACCAGTACTAAAAGCAGCAGCATCACACAGTGTTGATACTAAAGATTTACGAGAAATTTTAAAAATTATTGCATAAATTGAGCTATATTAGAGTAGAGTTTCATAATATTTTTTAACTATTTATGTTTTTACAGTGAAGATTTCTGCTACCTCTTGTAGATATGTGGGGTTTTATTGCAATTTTCCTTGGTGCATCCCCAATTGCCAGGTGCCCCGATATTGAGCAGGGACAAGAACAGCAGTACCTTTGGGGTTGAT
>JAHZJZ010000329.1 GCA_022600655.1 Campylobacterota bacterium
TAGCCGTAATTGCTGCCATGAGAAAGCTTATTTTAATGGCTTTCTCTATTTTTAAAAGTGAACAATGTTATCAACCTTTAGTTGTTGAAAATTAGGTCACTAATTATCGATTCTGTCAGCTTTTTTTAAGACGGAATCTACAATGGACAAACACTATGATACACCTAGCCTCAAACTCCGAATCAAGAGCATTACTCCTCAACAAATTCAATATAGACTTCATTCAAAAAGCTCCAGAATATGACGAAGAGCAAATCACCACAAAAGTAGCCAAAGATTTTGTCTATATCGCCAGTAAAGGAAAACTAGAAGCTGCCATCAAAGAGTTTGGATTAGAAACACCCCTACTCACAGCTGACTCTGTAATCGCTACCGAAGATGGTGCAATACTTAGAAAACCAAAAGATAGAGAAGATGCAAAACGGATACTTGAGCTACAAAGTGGGTCAAATATCGCTATTATCTCTGCGATGCACTATAAAACTAAAACTTTTTACCTTTCTGATGTATCAGCCACTTATTATAAGTTTGCTCCATTTGAAGCCAGTCACCTAGAGCGTTATCTAGGCAGTGGTGAGTGGCAAGGTAAAGCTGGAGGATGTATGGTTGAGGGGTTTTGTAAAAAATATATAGAAAAAGTTGAAGGCTATGAGAGTACCGCAATGGGACTTTCAGTTGAACGACTACTTGGATGGATGGAGAGATAAATGTATGAAAATGAACTAAACGCTTTAAAAAAAGCAGGACGATTTAGACAACGACAAATTTTTGATGAGAATCTTATTGATTTCGCATCAAATGACTACTTAGGTCTTGCCAATGATAAAAAACAGTTTAACAAAGCTGTAAAGATGGTTAATCAATATGAGAGCCATGCTCCAAAAGCCAGTATGCTCGTTAATGGCTACCATGAAATACATGAAGGGTTTGAGAGAACACTTGCTTTTCTTAACAGATTTCAAGAGGGCTTGGTTGTGGGTTCTGGATTTTTAGCCAATATGGCTCTGATTGAATCACTGGTTCGTAAGAAAGATATGCTCTTTATCGATGAGGAGTACCACGCTTCAGGGATGATGGCAACAGGACTTTTGGCTGACAGAGTAGTAAAATTCAAACACAATGACCCTAATGACTTAGAAGAGAAATTAAAAGCTCATACAACAGGTCGTAAAATCATTGCTGTTGAAGGTGTCTATTCTATGAGTGGGAAAGTATGTCATCGTGATATTTTTGAAGTTGCCAATAGAGATGATGCTTTGCTTATTATCGATGAGGCACATAGTTCAGGGGTCATTGGTGATACACTCTTAGGTCTCTTTGAATACTACGGCATAGAGCCTAAAGCCAACCATATAAAAATGGGAACTCTGGGTAAAGCTTATGGAAGTTATGGTGCATATATCTTGGCAAGTTCAGAGATTATTAGTTTTTTAGTCAATCGTGCTAAACCAATTATCTATACCACAGCCCCTTCAGTTTTTGACACAGCCCTAGCCTTAGTCAATATAGAAAAGGTCTCCAACAAGAGTGAAAAGTTTAAAAAAGAGATTGAAGAGCGACAAGCCATTGTCAAAAAAATAACAGGTGTAGAGCTAAAATCACTTATTTTACCTATCCCCGTACCAGACAATGCCATGACACAACGGCTACAACAAGCCCTCATTGTTAAAGGGTATTTGGTAGGTGCGATTAGACAACCTACGGTTGAAAAACCTATCTTACGTGTTATTCCCCGTTTGGGTAGCTCTAAAAAAGCATTAAAGTCACTACTCAATCACTTTTAGATATAATTGGAGCATTTTTAAATTAAGGAGTATTATTTATGGTTAATCAGTTGATTAAAGGGTCAATAATGTTGGTAATTATTTTTGCCATTGCACTCTTTGCTGCCTTTATCTACGCCTATAATGAAATCAAGCTAGATATGGACAAAATCGTTAACTATGCTCCCAAAACATCCTCTGTAATACTTGACCATCAAGGTAATCGTATTGCTAATATTATGGATGGTAAACACCGACTCTATGCTAAGTATGATGAAATGCCAGGCTATCTTATTGAAGCGATGGTTGCTATAGAAGATACACGATTCTTTGAACATGAGGGTGTGAACCCTGATGCCATTATTCGTGCCGCTGTACGAAACTATGAAGCTGGGGGAAAAGTTGAGGGGGGAAGTACCATTACCCAACAGCTTGTTAAAAAAATTCTTTTAAGTCCAAAAAAGAGTTATACCCGTAAAATCAAAGAAGCCATACTTGCCATGAAAGTGGAAAATGAACTCTCTAAAGAGGAGATAATGGAGCGTTATCTCAATGAGATTCCATTTGGAAATAACTATCTAGGTGTTAAGACAGCTGCCAAAGGCTATTACCATAAAAATCTTGAAGAGTTAACGCTTAAAGAGGCGGCTCTTTTGGTAGGACTTCCTAATGCCCCTTCTAAATTTAATCCTGTACGTCACCTTGATAGAGCATTAAAACGTGCCAATACTATCTTAACAAGAATGAAAAAGCTGGGTTGGATTATTGAAGAGGAGTACCTAAAAGCGATTAAAGAGATACCTACGATTCATAATGAATCCTTAACGCAAAATATCGCACCTTATGTCACAGATGAAGTGGTAAGACGACTTAAAAAAGAGTTTAAAGATATTAAAACAGGTGGTTACACTATCTACACTACCATAGATATGAACCAACAAGAGATGGCACGTGAAGCACTAAACTTCGCTCATAAAAAAATCACTAAAAGACAAGGTGAAAACCCTAAAACAACCTCACTCAATGGTGCCTTACTCGCTGTAGATAATGAGACAGGTGATATTAAAGCGATGGTAGGTGGTGTTGACTATAAAAGAAGTGAATATAACCGTGCTACGATGATGACCAGACAACCAGGATCTGCATTTAAACCATTTCTCTATCAGGTGGCTCTGGACTTAGGGTATAACCCCGCTACAGAACTCACCGATGTCGCTAGAACTTTCCAATACTACAAAAATGGTAAACGTATGATTTGGCGACCTAAAAACTATGAGAGTAACTTTGTAGGATTTATTAAACTACGTGAAGCTTTGGTGCATTCACGAAACCTTGCAACCATTAACCTTGTAACCGAAGTGGGTGTACAGAGAATATTTGAGAAGCTTAAACCTCTTAATATTCCTCATATTCCTCAAGATATGTCTATCTCTTTAGGAAACCTTGGGGTAAGCCCTGTAAAAATGGCTCAAATCTACTCTGCCTTTGCCAATGGTGGACATATGATTGAACCTAGACTGATCTCTAAAGTTATATCACGTAATGGAGCCATTATCTATGAAGCTAAAAACCAAGAGATAGAAAATTTTACCCAACCTGAACAAGCTTACCTTATGACTGATATACTAAAAGATATTGTCAAACGAGGAACAGGACGAAACGCACAAGTCCCAGGTGTTGAAGTGGTTGGAAAAACAGGAACAACCAATAACAATGTCGATGCATGGTTTTGTGGCTACTCTCCATCTACAGAGCTTATTGTCTGGGTAGGTCGTGATAACAACAAACCCATCGGACCAGGAGGAACAGGTGGTGGTGCAGCAGCACCTGCTTTCTCTTACTACTTCAAGAAACTCTATGAACTCTACCCTGACCTTCCAAAAAAGTTTGAAGTACCCAAGGGAGTTTATAATGCTAGAGATGGTGTTATTACGGAGTTATATACCGATATCTCACCCCTACCAACACGAGCTCAGACCTCAACAACAGAAGAGTTCCCCGACCTATTCTAGCGTAGCGTGGGCATTCCTGCCCACGATGAAAATTTCTCTCTATCTTAATTCTTGACTTATCTAAAAGTATGATGTATAATCATACTATATAATATAAGGAGTTTATCATGACAAGGGCAAAAATAGCAATAACCATAGACCAAGTGTTACTTGAATTACTAGATAGTTTAGTTCAAAATAAAACTTTCAATAATAGAAGTCAAGCGATTAATGCTGCTTTAGAAGAAAAACTATCTCGTATTCAAAAGACTAGACTTGAACTAGAGTGTCAAAAACTGGTAATGGAAGATGAAAGAGAATTGGCAGATATAGGGATTGAGGAGGATTTTAGAGAATGGGACAAATATTAAGGGGGGAAGTAAGGTGGGCAGATCTAAACCCCACGGTTGGTCGTGAACAACAAGGTCTAAGACCCGTTTTGATTCTTAGTGACAACACATTCAATAAATATTCAGGAACAGTTATAGCCGTGGCACTCACTAGCCAAAAGCAAAAAGCTGAATTTCCATTGACTCTAAAATTAGACTCTAAAAATTTACCAAAAGAGTCTTGGGTAAAAATTTCTCAAATAAGAACTCTCTCTACTAAACGCATAGGTAATAAAATTGCTGAAGTGACAAATAGTGAAATTATTAAAGTTATTGAGGGATTAAATGAGATTTTAGGATTATAAAATATAGCGTGGGCATTCCTGCCCACGATGAATGGTTACTGTAACTCTGCTAGTTTCTCTTTAACAGCGTCCACATGTCCTTTAACTCTTACTTTATCCCACTTAAAGGCTAAGGTTCCATCTGGGGCAATTAAAAATGTACTTCTCACCACTCCCATATACTCTTTTCCATAGTTCTTTTTAAGTTGCCATACGCCAAAAAGTTTACATAACTCCTTCTCCTCATCAGCCAAAAGGGTAAGTTTTAACTCTTTTTTCTCAATAAAGTTTCTATGTTTTCTAGGACTATCTGGGCTAACCCCTAAGATAATCGTATCTAAACTGCTAAAGTCAGGAAGGGCTGCTGTAAAATCACACGCTTCAGTGGTACACCCTGGCGTATTATCTTTAGGATAAAAATAGATAACTGCCCATCTTCCTTTGATATCACGGAAACATATCTCCTCTTCATCTTGATTGGGTAGACAAAAGGCTGGTATAGCATCTCCAACTTCTAACATGGTTAATCCTTATAATTTTTTAGGTAGTATAGCAAAATGAAAGAAAAAGATGAATTATTACGTGAAATAGAAGCCCTTATAAGCTACAACCCCAAACAAGCCTCAACTATTAATCCCAACTATTTGGAATATTTGGAGCTAGAGGATTTAATCTCTATTAAAAAATCTCTTTTGGAAAAAGTGGGAAAACTAAGCCAAGAAGATATTGAATGGCTAGAGCAATTTAAAAAATTTGACTAGTCAAATAGTTCGGGTGTAAACACGCCGATTCCAAAAATACAAATGGCATATAAGGAACCGATGGCTTCAGCCTCGCTAATTCATTGGGACTAGAATAGATAATTCAGCTCAAACCGTACCTCATCATAAGAAGAATCAGGTTTTAATGAACCATCTATAGCTATTGTATCACTATCTCCTTCTATATGAGCAAATCTTAACTTACTATAGAGTGTTGGAAAATAGGGAAAACCTTTTTTTACCATATTGAGTGTTAAGACCCTATTGTCACTTGGTACACCTGCTTTACTGTCATCAAAATCTTGAATGGCATAACGCATCATGACTCTCATAGTGGGGATAATCCCTGCTCTTCCTAAATTATAATCGGCACGAAGTAAGTAGGTGTCGGTATTGGCATACCAGTTTTTCTGTCCCATGGCTCTGGTATAACTAGCCGTTGGAAACCCTCTCCATGGAGCAACAAGGTCTGCTTCATCACTTATACTGCTGTAACCAAAACGTAAACTCCATACATCTTGTATAAAGTCAACCCTAGCCGCTACAAGTTGGCTATCTAAACTTTGAGGGTTTCTGTAGCCTATTGTATTGGTGAGTAGGTTAGCTCCACCTATTTGACCTGCCTTATCATCAAACTGTTGCATATAACGAAAGGATGGAATAACTTTGGTACTATCAAGGTTAAAACGGTATGTTCCCTCTAACATTAATGAAGAGAGCAGTTCAGGTACGGTCGTATAGTTTGCTCGTAAAACGGTCTGTTCAATACTACTGTTTTTTAAATCAAGTATAAAAAGCCTATCTTTAATACCCAATTCATCTAATTTACTAACCGTTAACCCTCGGTGCATTGAACTATCATCATTCTCTGTCCAATTAGCATAAGCTTTATCTCCATCACCATAAGCTAAAACATGATGAAACTCAGCATGGTCTCTTAGTTTTTGTTTGGTAAAGAGTGCTGCTCTTACTCTAGTATCAGGGAGTGCCTTACTCTCAAAAGAGATGCCTTCAAAGGTATTGGGAATCATTTTGGTATCATTACTCTTCACCAAAAAACTCTCAAATCTTTGACGACCAATTTTCAGTGAACTTGATTTATCTTTGTACTCTATGTATGCCTGAGCCAAAGAGGTTAGTCCATATTGACCATCGGTTGCAACATCATATCTGCTTAAGGTATCTTTACCTGATTTATAAATTGAGACTTTACTATCGGACATATGCCATGGGTTTTGAGAGGTGTAGAGTCCAGCTGTAAGACCGAAACCATGAAAATAGTCACTTTTATAGATTAAACTTCCACCAAAACCTACGACCTTATGATCTTTACTCTCTTCGGCTCCCTGATATAAAAAGTTATGAAAACGTAACCGACCATAAAAGACACCTTGAGAGAGTGCCTCTGCCAAACTATCTTGCTCTTTAGGTTTTTTTCTATACTGTAGGGTCATATCACATCGAAGTTTCTGTTTGATTTCTATTTTTGTTTCTGTTGAGGCTTCTACACTACTGTGTATGATAGTTGTAAGTAAAATAAAATGTAAAATTCTCAACGGTGATTCCTGTTTGATATCTGCCTTTTAGGGTATCTTATACGCCATTAAATCAGAATAAAATAGAGGGATTTCTGGAGTTTTTATATAGGGATTCGGTGAAATGGTATCATTTATTTTTCGATACCCATATAGACTTCACTATCATAACTTTCAATATGACGCAACAACGCCTCTTTTGCCATTAATCCTGTACCTTCGGTAGAGATTAATCTCTTAGAGCCATCATAAATTTTAGCTGAACAGACCCCACAACTTGGACTTCTATCTTTGCCTATAAAAAGATTAATATCCCTATGTTCTTCAAAAAATCTTTGCGCATATACGGTGATATCATTAGATAGATTTTCTCCATTAAGATTAGAGATGGCTGCTATCTCTTCACCACTATCCACCAAATCCATTGTTGGTCGAGGAGAACCAAAGGCGTTATCTTCAGGACAGAAAGGAATAAGTTCGGCAGAAGAGAGTTTCTCTAACAAAGAGGTGTCAAGATTATCTGTAGCATCATAACGACAGGGGCATCCCATTAAACAAGCTGAAATAGCCACTTTCATAAATATAACTTAACCTCTACGATAAAAATAGTACCCAGTAGAGTACTAAACCAAGTAAAGCACTAGCAAAGATGGTCAAACCAACCACTCTACCCAGCTTTTTATGTCCACTACTATAGAGTCCAGGAAGAGCCCGTCTTTTTCTATCTCCAACAGCAAATCTTATGGTGCTATACCAAAGAATCATCATAATGGTAGTCACCGTACTGTATAAAACCAAAGCATACCAGCCAACTTGTAGGTTAATTGAACTTTTAGCCATATAGAGTTCAATACCACCTTGAGCATAAAGACCATAAGCAGCATAAATTAAAACAAGTAGCGTCAATGTAAAGAGAAGTTTTTGCATAAATTGGTGAAGATTATAACGCCTTTTAATGGCAAACACGATAGTCAACGCCAATAAAACAGGAAGAAGAGCTTTAGTAAGAACAAATATGTCCATAAAATAGGGGGCTCTTGTCTCAAAAAACCCCTCTCCAAACATATACTCCATGCTTTTCCTTTATGTTTTTTATT
This sequence comes from Campylobacterota bacterium, assembly GCA_022600655.1. Taxonomy (GTDB): domain Bacteria; phylum Campylobacterota; class Campylobacteria; order Campylobacterales; family Sulfurovaceae; genus UBA1140. Next base: position 7,821 of record JAHZJZ010000329.1, read on the forward strand.
ATTATTTTAATTTTAGTATATCATAACTTTATAATAAAAAAGTAACACATTTACAACACAAATAAGAAAAAGCTTAAAAATATTACTATTTTTAATATATCAAAACATACAGTATGAATTCTTTATTATGATTAACAGATAACAACACTTTTTATCTCTGTGAACTCCTCTAAAGCCCATTTAGGTCCCTCTCGACCTATTCCAGAGAGCTTAGAACCCCCATATGGCTGTACATCAAAACGTAATGTTGGGATATCATTAATCACCACTCCTCCACACTCTGCATCTTCTATAAAGCGTTGTGTTAGCTTTAAATCGTTGGTAAATATAGAGAACTGTAGTCCATAAGGGGAGTTGTTCATTTTAACGATTGCCTCCTCATAAGAGTCAACTTTAACCAGACTAACAATAGGAGCAAACACCTCTTCACATACTATTTTCATATCATCAGTGACATCTGCCATAACCGTTGGGGTAAAACTACCATCGATTACCTCTGCACCTGTTAGCAGTGTCGCCCCCTCCTCTTGTGCTGAAGTCACCCAAGATTTTGCACGTTCTAGTGACTCCTCATCAATAAGTGGTCCCATAAAGGTATCTTCTTCATAAGGTGAACCGACTTTAAGTGTTTTGGTCTCTTTTGCCATCGCCTCTGAAAATACTTCATAAACATCTTCATGTACATATATTCGTTGCAAGGAGATACAGACTTGACCCGAGTTAACAAAAGCACCAAAAACACAACGTGATGCTGCTAACTCAACATCAGCTGATTTATCTATAAAAGTTGCTGCATTTCCACCAAGCTCAAGACTTACCTTTTTAATTCCTGCTTGTTGGGTAATAATATTCCCCACAGGGACTGAACCCGTAAATGATAACACTCTAGGAATGCTACTTTTCACCAAGGTGCTACCCACCTCTACGTCACCATAAACAATAGAGAGTGCATCTTTTATGGCATATTCCGAGCTGTTAAAAAGTTTGGCTAACTTATAAGCTGTTAGTGGTGCTTCTGGTGTTGGTTTCAGTACCACAGCATTACCTGCACCGAGTGCAGGGGCAATCTTGTGAGCCACCAAGTTTAAAGGGAAGTTAAATGGGGTAATACAAGCTACCACTCCCACAGGAACCCTTGAAAAATAAGCGATGGTCTGTTTACCACTAGGAGCAATATCAGTAGGAATAGTCTCTCCATGAAGTGCCACCAACTCTTTGGCTGTTATCTCAATAGTCTCTATACATCTGTCTACCTCAACACGTGCAAAAGCCAAAGGTTTTGCCACTTCATCAACTAAAGTTAATGCCATATCTTCACGATAGTGACGCAGTTTATCAGCCACATCTTCCAACCATGCCACACGCTGGTAAAGAGGTGACTTAGCCGCTACTTTAGCTGCTTTTTGAGCTATTTTTAATGCCCTGTTGGTATCCTCTGCATCACAAATTGGAGCACGACTTACCACATCTCCACTATAAGGACTAATACGTTCACTCATAGCTTCTTTAGTCTCTTCAGTGCTACCCATAAAAACTTTAGCGTCATTTATTTTATCACCGTTTTCAAATATTCCAAACATAGTAATACCTTTTTTAGTTGATTATAACGCAATAGAAATTAAAAATTGTAAGATAATGTGGATGAAGTAAAAAAGAGAGTTTTGAGCGTAGCACCTCTAAAGAGTAGAGGCACTTACAGTATTAAAAAATCTAAATTATTTTTTAATCTCTGCAGCCATTGCTTCGATAGCAGCATCGTCAAGAGAAGCTACTTGACCTTTCATAATAGTCTTCATCGCTCCACCATATGAACCATCTTTATAACCTTTAAGTGCTTTAACGATATCTTCTTTGCTCATATCTTTAACAACTTTAGATTTACCCATTGCTACTTTTTCAAAGTTTGCTCCGTGACAACCTTTACAAGCTGCTGTTCCTGCTGCAAATACTGCTGGAGTCATTAGTGATGCTACTGCTACAATTTTAATGATTGTTTTCATTTTTTTTGTCCTTTTGTGTGTTTTTATATTACAAGAGGAAGTATAAAAGTTTTTTGTGGAATAATCGTGATTTCAGGCACACATCATTAGATAAAAAATGTTATTTTATGGGGAGATTATGCCTCTAATAGTTGAGGCATAATCTTGGAGTAGTTTTTAGAACTATTTTTTAATCTCAGCTGCTGCTGCTTCAATCATTGCATCATCAAATGAAGCCACTTGACCTGCCATAAGAGCTTTCATTGCTCCACCGTATGTTCCATCTTTGTAACCTTTAAGTGATGCTACAATCTCTTCTTTACTCATATCTTTAACCACTTTAGATACACCCATCGCTACTTTTTCAAACTGTGTACCATGACATGCCGCACAAGCAGTGAGGTTAACTGATGCTGCTGCAGGAGCTGCCGCCTCTGCTGCTGGTGCTTCTGCCTCAGCAGGTGCTGCTTCCTCTTTTGGAGCTTCTTCTGTTGCTGCCTCAGCTGGAGCCGCCTCTGCTGCTGGTGCCTCTTCTGCCGCTGGAGCAGGTGCTGCTGCTTTTTCTACAACTGGTGCTGCTTCAGCTTTTGCTGCTGGAGCTGCTTTTGTTTCAACTTTTTCAGAACCACCTTCCATGTCTGCTCTTGCCGCTGCTCCTGTTGATGTGTCAACACATCCTAAAAGTAATGTCGCAACTGATACAGCTACTAAAATCTCTTTTTTAATCATTCTTCCATCCTTTGATATAATTAAGTTACAAAAATTTGTATCCATAGCTCAATAATAATAGGTTTTACCTTTTAACTCTTTAATGAAGTTCGTATTTATTTATGATAAGTATAGAACTGTATATAAGGTTCTCACTCTATGCCATAAGCTTAAGTAACTGTAAACATTATTTAACCCGAATTTAGTTAAAATCGTCCATTAATTTTTGGAGCAACAACAATATGGATAAAGCAAAATATATATGGATGAACGGTGAGTTTAAACCTTGGGATGAGGCACAAACTCATGTTTTATCACATACCTTACACTATGGAAATGGTGTTATTGAAGGTACAAAAGCCTATAAAACAGAAGATGGATATGCAATTTTCCGTCTAAATGAACACACAAAGAGACTCAAAGAGTCTGCAAAAATGACACTGATTGATATTCCTTACTCTGTTGAAGAGATGAATGAAGCACAAATTGAACTGATTAAAAAGAATGCGTTTGAAGGAGACAATGTTTACATTAGACCTTTTGCCTTTTTAGGGTATGGTGTTATGGGTGTTTACCACAAAGATGCTCCTGTTGAGACCGTTATGGCTGCATGGGAGTGGGGAGCATACCTTGGTGAAGAGGGTCTTCAAAAAGGAATCAAACTCAAAATCGCTTCTATGACCAGAGCAGGAAATACCTCAAATATGGGTAAAGCCAAAGCAACAGCTAACTACTTAAACTCTCAAATGGCTAAGTTTGAAGCGATTGATTGTGGGTATGATGAGGCACTATTGCTTGATGACCAAGGGTATATTGCTGAGGCTAGTGGAGCTTGTTTCTTTATGGTTAAAGATGGACAGATTATCTCTCCACCAAATGACAACTCACTAGCATCAATTACTCAAAAAACAGTTATTGAAGTAGCTGAAGATATGGGCTATGAAGTGGTACGACGACGAATCACTCGTGAAGAGATTTATGTAGCCGATGAAGCCTTTTTAACAGGAACAGCAGCAGAGATTACCCCTGTACGGAATGTTGATGCTAGAATCATTGGTGAGGGTCAACGTGGTCCAATCACAGAAAAAATACAGACAACTTATTTTGACATCGTTTTTGGTCGAAATGAAAAATATAAACACTACCTAACTTACATCTAGGAACATCTTTTGGGCAAAGCCCAACAAGATTATGCTAACGCATGGTTTTCTTCAGCAGAAAGCTCATGTGACTAGTCACATTAAAAATTGATTACAAAGGAAATAGAATGCCAGCAGACATGAACGACTATTTTAAAAAGAAACAACCCAATAACAAAAACAACAGTGGTGGTGGAGATGGAAACAAACCACCAAGAGTAAAACGTCCAGCAGGTGATGGTGGTGGAGGCAAACAAGCTCCATCGTGGATATTTATTGCCCTTGCGATTGTCGCAGCACTTGTATTTTTAAAACCATTTACTATTATTAACTCTGGTGAGGTGGGGATTAAAGTACGAACAGGTAAATTTGATGAAACACCTTTAAAAGCTGGTTTACACTTTTTTATTCCTGTTTTAGAGCGAATTATTCCTGTCAATACAAGAATTAGACTCATTACCTATAGTAATCAGAGTACTACCATGATTGGAGATAACTATGACTCAAAAACCTCTTTAACCAAAGGTGGTTTTGAAGGTGGGCTCAAAAGAAATCCTGCTATTCAAGTACTGGATAAAAGAGGACTAACGGTTAACATTGATATGGCTGTTCAATACCAGCTTAAAGCTGAAACGGCTCCAAGAACCATTGAACAGTGGGGTTCAAGCTGGGAAGAGAAAATCATTAACTCAAAAGTTCGTGAAGTGGTTCGTGATGTTGTAGGACAATACACAGCTGAAAAACTTCCTGAAATGAGAAATGAGATTGCATCAGCCATTGAAACCAAAGTTAAAGAAAAAATTGTTGCATTAGATGGCGAACCTGTTATCCTTTCATCAGTAGAGCTTAGAAACATCGTTCTTCCTGCTAAGATTAAAGGGAAAATCGAAGAGGTTCAAGCTGCTAAACAAGATGTAACCATTGCAGAGCAACAGAAAGAGAAAGCAAAACAACAAGCACAGAAAAATGCTGAAATTGCACGTGGTGAAGCTGAAAGAAACAGAATTGTAGCCCAAGGTCAAGCTGATAAGATTAGAATCGAAGCTGAGGAACAAGCTAAAGCGAACAAGCTTATCTCAGACTCTTTAACACCTAGACTTATTGAACTTGAGCAGATTAAAACTCAGGCTAAGTTTAATGAAGCACTTAAAGTTAACAAAGATGCTCAAATCTTCTTAACCCCTGGTGGAGCAGTACCTAATATCTGGGTCGATGCTAAAGGTAAAGAGCAAAGAGCTGTTTCAGCACAACAATAATAATAAACAACCTTGTTCCCACGTTTAACGTGGGAACAAATAACGGAGACCTCCATGCAAATCAACTGGCAAAAAACCCCCCTACTCCCTGCAATTGCACAAGACCATGAAACCAATGAAGTTCTTATGTTAGCCTATATGAATGAAGAGGCGTATAACCTTACCCTCTCTACAGGTTTTGCACACTACTTTAGCCGAAGCAGACAGCGACTTTGGAAAAAAGGCGAAAGCTCAAACCATACTCAAGAGATAAAAGATATCTTACTTGATTGTGATGCAGATACCTTAGTACTTAAAATCAAACAAAATGGTGTTGCCTGTCACACAGGAACCAAAAGCTGTTTCTTTACCTCTGTAGTACAAGAGAAAAGAGTACTGGAACAAGAGGTAGACACCGACGCTGTTTATGGGGTGGTTGATACGCTTTACCATACCGTTTTAGAGCGTAAAAATGACACTACAGCCGAGAAGTCATGGACCAAAAAACTGCTTAATGACAAAGAGCTTATGCTCTCTAAGATTCGCGAAGAGGCAGATGAAGTCTGTGTGGCGATAGACAAAGAGAGTGACGAACAGGTGATTTATGAGTCTGCTGATTTGTTATATCATACAGTCGTTGGGCTAGGCTATCGTGATATCTCACCCGATAGAGTCAAACAGGAGTTAGCTCGTCGTTTTGGAACAAGTGGGATTGAGGAAAAAGAGAGTAGAGGTCAATAGCAATGTTATCAAATACATAAGACAACATAATAAAACAATTTTAATATTAAATTAACTGTTAATACTATATAATAATATTAACAGTTATTGAAGTTTAACTGAAAATATATTTTCA
>JAHZJZ010000330.1 GCA_022600655.1 Campylobacterota bacterium
GGTCATTATTTCAGCCCATGCAATTCCAGGGAACGAAGGTTCAGTCTCTTCTCTTATGAACAAACTGGTTAAAGCTGGTGTAACAGTAAGATATAAAGATTTTGAAAACATTCACGTCTCTGGTCACGCAGCCCAAGAGGAGCAAAAACTTATCTTACGATTGGCTCAACCTAAATTCTTCTTACCTGTTCATGGAGAGTATAACCATATAGCAAAACATGCTAAAACAGCTGTAAGCTGTGGTGTTAATGAACGAAACATTCTACTTATGAGTGATGGTGATCAAGTTGAGATTACCACTAAGTATGTGAAAAAAGTTAAAACTGTTAAAACAGGTAAAAGCTATATCGATAACCAAAATAACAAAGAGATTAAAGCCGATGTGGTTAATGATAGACAGAAACTTGCTGAAGATGGTGTGGTAAATATTGCATTGCAGATGAATAAATCAACAAATAAGATTATAGGAAAACCAGTCATCAATACATATGGACTTATTCCAAGTAAAGAGTTAAAGAGATTTAGTCATGAGATAGAGAACATTATAGAGACATTTTTACTCCATGCTAAACCAGAGCAACTCTCATCAATCAAATCTTTACAAGAAGAGCTTCGAGGTATTATTCGTAAACATATTGTACGTACAAAAAGACGATACCCAATTATTACCCCTACTGTTTTCCTCGTATAGTTATAAAGGTCTCAATTTTAGAGACCTTAACTCCTAACATTATTACTTTTTCTTTAGTTTAACTCCTCTGCTTTATTAATAAAGTATCTTTTAAGTCTATTTTAGCATTACGCACTATATAATAAAAAGATTTGATTTTCAATCTATCAATCATCAACAAAAAAATAAAGGAGAAATCGTGAGCAAAAGTCAAAAAAGCATTTGTATTTGGGTATGTCTACTTATACTACTTATCATTTTATGTACACTTACACATATGAATAGTATTAAACTTAGTAGTCCAGAACCTGCAAATGTAGCTGATGCACAAGCTGTTATAGCCCCTACCCAAAAAGAGCCTATTGACTTTACCATTAGTAAAGAGGGTGATAAACTCGCACTATCAGGTAATTTAAGTAGCCAAACCAGTTTAGATAAACTCGTTACAGCTTTAGGAAGTAGTGAACTATCAAAAGAGGTTAAAGTCAATACCGAACTTGCCGATGCAAATGAGGTCATAAAAGTTACAGAGGAGCTTATTCAACCATTTATGAGCAGATACTCTGAGGGTTCGATACGCTACCATGATGGTCAACTTACAGTTGATGGTATAGTTGAAAATCGAGCTGATAAGAATTTAATTTCAGGAATACTTGCCAGTTCAACCATTTCAAGTATTGATAACACTAAAGTTATAAAAGCAGTTATTGAAGTTCCCCAACCTGTTATCGTGCCAGAAGTGAACAACTCTGTTGTACCAGAGGTAAATACAACGGTAGTAACAGCTGTTGAAGCTGTGGAGACTACCAAAGTTGTAGAAGCTGTTGAATCAAATATAACAATTCCAGAAGCTCCAAAAGTTGAGGCTAAAATACCTGAAGTTCCAGAGGTTCCAAAAGTTGAAGTTAAAATACCTGTTGTAGAAGAGGTAACTACTGCACAATCGGAAGAGAGTAAACAGATAGAAGCTAAAATTAAAGAGGTCATTAATCTTGAAAATATTAACTTCGAACTTGATAAATCTAACCTTACCACTGAAAGCCTTGTTACCATTGGTAAAATTGCTACTATTTTAAAAGAGAACAGCAGTGTAAAGGTAGAAATTGGTGGTCATACTGATAGCTCAGGTAATGACACCTATAATCTTAATCTATCACAGAGTAGAGTTGATAGTGTAAAAGCTGAACTTGTAAACCAAGGTGTTGAGAAAGAGAGACTAACATCAATTGGTTATGGAGAGACTCGTCCACTTGTATCAAACGATACTGAAGAGAATAGACGTATAAATCGTCGAGTTGAATTTAAAATTATAGGAGAATAACATGTTTGAAATCGCATCGCAAATTGTATTATGTCTATTACTAGCTGCCCTTCTTGGAGCTATTATTGGATATATATTAGGTAAAAGTAGCTGCAGTAGTGATGAGGAGTGTCACGAGGCACCAGAAGCTACCCATGAGTTACATATTGATAATCAAAGCAATAACGCAGAAGTAGCTGCATTAGCATCAACTGATACAGAAGAGGTTCAAAACCTTGGTGTAGAACCTGAACTTTTAACAGCACCTAGAGAGGGTGGAAAAGATAACCTTCAACTCATTAAAGGTATTGGTGAAGTCATCGAAAAGGTACTTAATGATAAGGGTGTTTATCACTTTGATCAAATTGCAAACTGGAGTAAAGAGGAGATTACATGGATAGACAGAGCTATCTCTTTCCCAGGTAGAGCAGAGCGTGAAAACTGGATGGAACAAGCCAAAGAGTTAGGAAAAGGTAAAACTACTGAATTCTCTGAACGTGTAGAAAAAGGTGAAGTATCTACCAGTAAAAAATCATAACATCATTTCACAACCCAAAATTTTACTTTGGGTTGTGCCTCTTCAAGTCAAAATTCAAGAATATCTTAGTTAAATAATATTATAATATAACAATTTTATACATAAATTAATATTATATTCTAAGGAACTATTATGTTGGAGCTTATATCTCAAATCACTCTTTTTATTGTTTTAGCCGTATTATTTGGTACTGTTATAGGTTATCTACTAGCCAAACCACCACATCTTAATAATCATGAAGAGGAGTCCAATACTGACCTACACATTGATGCGACAACAGGTATTGTTTCTGATGCATCTTCTATTAAAAAGTCTAGATAGTATTAAAATACTGCTTTAGTTGTTCACACTGTGAACAACTTAATTTTTCTCTTATAAACCCATAAAATCGTATAAAATAGCGGTTTTTTTATAGATTTTAGAGAAAAAA
>JAHZJZ010000331.1 GCA_022600655.1 Campylobacterota bacterium
AAGGAAAATCAAAAGAAAACAGTATTAATCATAAGATTTCTTAAACTTTTCATCTAAATATAAAATATTTTAAAACAAGAAATGTTTTACAACTTTTAATAAAATTAATCATTAAAACTAACTAAGATTAAAATAATATTTTATAATTTTCTTTGTTTTTTATTATTAAACTAGAATACAATTATTAATAACTATAATCAACATGATTGACAATTATTTTTTCTACTTATACATATAATAGATTCCTTAGGAATTCCAATAGAAAACAATATAAAATAAATTGATTCTAAGGTATAATCTCAGAATTTATTTTTTGAAGGATATATAATGAGTTGGACACCAAGCAGTTGGAGAGAGTTTCCAATTAAACAACAACCAACCTATCAAGACCAAAATCTACTTAAAGAGGTAGAATCAAAGTTAAGCTCTTATCCACCACTCATCTTTGCTGGAGAAGCTCGTACGCTGAAAGAGAAGTTAGCAAAAGTAGGTAGAGGAGAAGCCTTTTTACTTCAAGGTGGTGACTGTGCAGAGAGTTTTTCAGACTTTAATTCACTAAATATCAAAAACCTCTTTAAATTAATGCTTCAAATGAACATGGTACTTATGTACTCTACAGGTAAACCTATTATTAAAGTAGGAAGGATAGCTGGACAATTTGCTAAACCTAGAAGTTCTGATTTTGAAGAGATTGATGGCGTTAAACTACCTTCATACCGTGGTGATATTATTAATAATATAGAATTTACAGAAGAGGCAAGGGTTCCTAACCCTCATAATATGATAAAAGCCTATAACCAAGGTGCAGCAACACTTAACCTAGTAAGAGCCTTTGCACGTGGTGGATTGGCTGATCTCAATAAAGTTCACCAGTGGAATCTAGACTTCATCAAAGATAATCCATTAGGACAAAAGTATGATGAACTTAGTAAAAAAATAGACCGTTCTATGAAATTTATGGCAGCTTGTGGCTTAACCAGTGACATGGTTCCTCAACTACATCAAACCACACTTTTCACCTCTCATGAAGCACTACTACTTAACTATGAAGAGGCAATGACACGAAAAGATGAAACGGGCAAATGGTATGACTGTTCAGCACATATGCTCTGGATTGGTGATAGAACCAGAGATTTAACAGAAGCTCATATTGAATACTTTAGAGGAATCCATAACCCTATTGGTTGTAAAGTTGGACCAAGCATGAATGAAGATGAATTAATAAATCTCATCAATGTGTTAAATCCAGATAACGAAGAGGGTAGACTTAACCTTATTGTACGTATGGGGGCTAGTAAAATTCGTGAATACTTCCCAAAACTTCTAAAGCGTGTTCGAGATGAAGGTAAACATGTAGTTTGGTCTTGTGATCCAATGCATGGAAATGTAGAAAAAAGCTCAACTGGATTTAAAACCAGAGACTTTGACAATATTCTAAGCGAAGTTGCACAGTTTTTTGAGATTCATAAAGAGATGGGAACGGTGGCAGGTGGAATACACCTTGAGATGACAGGGAATGATGTAACAGAGTGTACAGGAAGCACCTCTTGCCCAATCACAGCCAGTGACTTAGCCAGTAGATACCATACACAGTGTGACCCAAGACTCAATGCAAATCAAGCGTTAGAACTTGCATTTATGTTAGGTGAGATAATCAAAGATTAAGATAGATTACTATCTTATTCATTTTTAAATTTAATTTTATAAGGATAACTCATGTTAGAAAAACATGGAACGATGCTTCTTGCAAGAGAAGATATTAAAGTTTTTGACTGTACCATCAGAGATGGAGGTTTAGTAAATAACTATCATTTTACAGATGAATTTGTAAAAGGTGTATATCAGACCTGTGTCGCTGCAGGTGTTGATTATATGGAGATAGGTAAAAATAACTCCCCTACACTTATGAGTGACAAGGAATTTGGTGCTTGGAACTTCTCTAAAGAGGAAGACATCAGAAGAATCGTTGGTAACAATGATACCGACATGAAAATAGCTGTGATGTCTGATATAGGAAGAACAGTAAAAGAGGAGCTTCTACCCAAAGAGGAGTCTGTCGTTGATATGATTAGAATCGCCACCTATATTCATCAGATACCTGAAGCGATAGAACTTATAGAGGAGGCTCATGCCAAAGGGTACGAAACTACTGTAAATGTCATGGCGATTGCTAAATCGTTTGATAATGAGCTAGATGAAGTACTTGAAGTACTTGGAAAAACAAATGTAGATGTTATCTATATTGCTGATACATTTGGTTCATTCTATCCTGAACAAATTAGAAAACTAACTGAGAAGTATCTTGATGTTGCAAAAGCTAATGGTAAAGAGGTAGGAATTCATGCACATAACAATATACAGTTAGCCTATGCAAATACCATAGAGTCAATGATATATGGTACAAGCTTTTTAGACTGTACTATATCTGGATTAGGGAGAGGGGCTGGTAACTGTCCTATGGAGCTTCTAGTTGGCTTCTTAAAGAATCCAAAGTACAAACAACTTCCTGTACTTGAATTTATAGAGGAGTTTATTGTTCCTTTAGAGAAAGAGTTGGATTGGGGTTATAGTATCCCTTACATGATAACAGGACAGCTTGTAGAGCATCCAAGGTCTGCAATGAAAGCCCGAGATGAAGGTGATACTAAATATGTACAGTTCTATAAGAACCTAACGGAAAAGTAAAAAGATTAATAACAAGGTAAAACTTCACCTTGTTATAAAGTATAGTTTTACTGTAATGACTGGGAGATGGAAGAGGGGATAATATTTTTTGAAGCATATCTTTTGGCTTGATCATACCCTACAAACTTCCAGCTCTCTGCTCCCTCTTTTATGCCAATAATCTTACTATCTTTTTTTACAAAGAAGAGATGTTTATCTTTATCTAAATGAACTTCAGCATCTTCACCCATTCGCTTTTTAAGCATATCTAATACAATGGTTTCATATTTAGGATTATTAACAGCTGGAGACTTAAGCTCCATCTCCATTGCAGAGGTAATTATTGCATAACTACCAGCATCATATTTATGAATCGCTGAAATATCTTTATGATTTATCTTCACAATTTTAGGAGCTTTTCCAGAAGCATGCATCTCTTCTAACAAAACTGTCATTCGTTCTTTAGTCATGAGCGTAAAAACTTTTGGATAAACAAACGTGATTAATTTATTAATATCATTTTTAATGGTTGCATCAGTATAATCTGAAAGAGCATGTTTCAAGCTTGACATTTCAGTACTTACTTCAGCTACTGATTCAGTTTTTTGAACATTAGATATAGTATTGGTACAGGCTGTCAAAAGCAGTAGTGAAACAGATAATAGTATAGTTTTTTTCATAATTGTAGTATATTCCTTTTTGTTTAATCAAGTGATTATACTACTAATTTCTTTTTTTACCAAGTGTATCAACAATCTTTGTAACAACCAAGTCTGAAGTTACATTAAGTGAAGTTCGTGCCATATCTAAGATTCTATCAACAGCCACAATAATAGCCAAATACTCTACAGGAAGCCCCACTTGATTTAGAATCACCACCATCATAACCAGTGAAGCAGAAGGTAGTGCTGCTACCCCAACACTAAGAGCAACCACGGTCAATCCTAAAATGAGTTGATCTCCAATAGTCATAGCAACACCTGCTAAATTTGCAATATATAAAACAGCTATAGTAAGATAAGCTGCTGTTCCATCCATAGATACGGTTGCACCTAAAGGCAAAACAAATCCTGCACTATCTTTACTTACCCCACCCTTCTCTTGAACAACGTTTAAACTTACAGGCAGTGTTGCGGCACTTGAAGCCGTAGAAAATGCCATAATACTTGACTCTTTAACGGCATTAAGGTATTTATAGGGATTAATCTTCGCAAAAAATGCCAATACCATTGGTAGCGTTACAATAGCATGAATAATCAACACAACTAAGACAACAACCACATACTCCCAAAGTCCTAAAATAACATCTATCCCCTGCTTTGCGATAATATAAGAGATCAGAGAAAAAACACCAATAGGCGTTAAGTTAATCACCCATCTAGCGATATGAAACATTGCATTATTAATAGCCGTAAACAAATCAAAAAGTACATCTTGATGTTTTTGCTCTAATTTAAAAGAAGCCAAAGCTAAAAATACAGCAAATACTATAACTTGCATCATATATCCACTAGCTAGTGAGTTAAAAACATTAGAGGGAATAAAACTCATAATCATATCGTGAAATGAAAAGGGTTTAATCTCAGCTGCTTTGGCATACTCTAAACCAGCTGAACTCACAGGCTCTCCAATAGGAAAAAGGTTCATAACCAAAATAGCTAAAAATACAGAAAGTGCTGTAGTGAGTAGGTAGAGTCCAATGGTCTTTAGACCTATGTTTTTAAGCTTCTCAGGACTTCCCAAGCCTGTTAATGCTGTATAGATAGAAGCAAAAACCAAAGGTACTACTAGCATTTTAAGTAATGCGACAAACATATCTCCAATAAGTTTTTGCTCTAAAGCTAAGGCTGGTAATAAGATACCAAAAGCGATTCCTAAAACAATTCCAAGAAAGACTTGAACATTGAGTGATTTTAAATGGTGCATTATACAATTCTCCGTTATTTTTGGCGTATTTTAACGGATTTGTATATAAGCCATACTTATTTTTGTAGCGTGGGCATTCCTGCCCACGAAAACAGTTGTTATAACGTAGATTAAGAGTGATAGTTAGGAGACTCTTTAGTAATGGTCACATCATGAACATGACTCTCTTTAAGTCCAGCAGAGG
>JAHZJZ010000332.1 GCA_022600655.1 Campylobacterota bacterium
CAGCCTCTATACTACTCGAACAATCTATTTATAAAGATGAGAAAAAAATCTTCTCTATGGAGATACTCTTAGTCTTTGTTAAAGCAGGAAAACCTAAAGCTATACCTGACTCTCTACTTGAATTTTTTAAATAGATTAACTCTTTAATCTATTTTTATCATCACTATTTTTTAATATTCCTCTAAGTTATATTAAAAACTTCTAGATGGAGCCAAAGCGATAAAAGAGCCAAGACGCGTGGCATTGAGCATGTTGTTTGATGAGCTTTCTTTGGAAGAAGTACTTAGGGTTGGTCAAATCTTTTAGTTTAAGTGAACTTAAGATTTTACATCAAAGTCACTCTAAAAATTTAAATGCACCACTCAGTAGTTCCGTTGGTCGACTTTTTGATGCTGTTGCTTCGCTTTCTAATGTGTGTCAACGAATTAGTTATGAAGGTGAGAGTGGACTTTTGTGTGAGGCTTTTTATAGTTATTCAATAACAGACTATTTTCCATTCAGTATTGAGAATGGAGTAATAGATATTGAAATTGTTACTAGCATTTTAAATAACAAATTCAATACTCAACAAATCAACAGTATCTTTATTAATTCTTTGGTAGAGATAGTAATAACCATTGCCAAACAAGAACAACAAGAAGTTATTTTAACAGGTGGAGTTTTTCAGAATAAGACACTTTTGGAGTTGTTAACGACACGACTGGAAGAGGAAAATATTGTCTACTACCATCAACAAGCAACAGCCATTAATGATGGTGGGATTACTTTGGGGCAGTTGTATTGGGCGTTGATGAATAGGGTTTAAGATATAATTATCCAAAAAAATAACTTTGGAAAACTATGTCTAAAAAATTACTGTTTTTAATACTATCGATTACTGTCGTATCATCTTCAAATGAGCTAAGCTCATCTACTAAACACGCTCTATCATCATTAGCTCCTAAAGGGCATTGGGCTATACAACTAGAGGGAAAAACAAAACAAACAAACTTCTCATATAATAACCATGGGGATAAAGCAAAGCTTGGTTCAGACTATAACAATATCAACCTAAACCAAGAAGTTTTACCCCTACTCTCAATGTTTGGAGAAGGAGCAACATTTGGAACAACTTCAGCAAATATGGAAGTAGATTCAGAGCAATTTGAATTGGTGGCAGGTTATGGAGTTACTGAGGACATTACCATTGGAATCATTGTTCCCTTTAGAAAGTACACTCGAACCTTTAACTTCTCTGTGGGAAATGGAAATATCGGTCTCAATCCTATGTTTGACAGTTCTTTGCCTATGAGTCCTGACAATTCACCCTACCTCCCTACTTCTATAGAAGGTATTACACCCATGAGTACGGCTAATGTGCAAACACTTCTAGGTAGTGAAGCTCTTGATCTAGGGTATAAACCCCTACAGAGTACAAGCAATAGTGGATTTGCTGACCCGACACTTGGCATACTTTGGAAAGCCTATAAGAGTGATATTCATTCTTTAATACTAGGTGCTGGTTACCGTTTTGGTATAGCCAAAGAGGATGATTCTGACCACCTGCTTCATACCGATATTGGAGATGGGAACTCAGGTATTCGATTACAAGTAGAGTACTTTCGTGATTTAACAGAGGGTTTTGACCTCTACAGTAAAATAGAATTGGAATAACTATAGAATCGCAACTGCTTGGCACAGAGCAGACAAAGATGCTGATAACTATAGTTCATCTAAGGGTACAGATGTTTCAGCTTTAGAGGCTCACACCTATTCTTACGCCAATCAATGGGAAGCTTCACTCTCATGGTCTGGAGTAGATGCTTGGAGTAAAGGGGAGTTACCTTTTCCTCTTATTATTGATTTAAGCTATAGAGATACCTATGAGGCTAAAAATGCGCTTGATTGGCAAGAGGTCTCTTTGCAGTTGACTAGCTTTTTTTAAAAGAAAAATAGGAAACAACAGTTTTTTATATTTTTGCAATGTTTCTGTAACGTTAATATTTTATACTCATTAATAAACTATTTTTTAGGAGTACAAAATGAAATTATCTTTAATTACAATAAGCATACTAATCAGTACCACACTTTTTATTGGTTGTGGAAGTGGGGCTGAAGAGACAGATAACAATGAGGTAAGTAATGGAGACTATGTTGGATACCTTATTGACTCTCCCATTTATGGATTGAACTATGAGTGTGGTTCAAAAAAAGGACTAACCCAAGAAGATGGAAAATTCTCTTGTGATACTTTTCCAGTTACTTTTAAAATTGGGAACTATGTTATAGGTTCCCTTTCTAATATAACTTCTGACTCCAAAGTGTTTCCACAAGACCTACTTGGACTTGATAGAGACAATGTCGAAGACCCAAAACTTATTGAACTCACACAATTTTTACAAGCTTTAGATGATGACAGAAATATAACCCAACGCATTACCATTACGGAAGAGACACGCGAGAAGTTCAATGATAATGAAGGAGATAACAACCCTTTAGATCCAGATAAAGAGGCATCAAAAAAAGATTTACCTCTTCCAAATCCAGTAACTGCAATGGATCATCTCAGAAAAAGTATTACACCTGAAGATTATAGACCAGCAGATACCTCTGATATGAGTAAATATATGGGTGAATGGGTAGGTGGAGGCTCAGGTTGGGAAGTTCGATTTAAACAAAATTATGGTGAATTTGTATCTCAATTTACAGGAGTAGACAGAGAAGACCTTCCTTTTAAAGGTGAAAAAAACATCATGTCTCTAATGGTTTCACATAAAACTGCCTTTGCTTTTAATGTAGACAAAAATGGTTATCTTCAAGGAACAGGAACCATTACTTATGACTTGCTACCTAATCTTTGTGGACTCAATGCTCTTACTAAAAATGTTATTAATCCAGCTGAAAATATATTTGATAAA
>JAHZJZ010000333.1 GCA_022600655.1 Campylobacterota bacterium
ATCATTATACAATAATAACTTTATAAAATTTTTGATAGACTGATTGGATGAAACATTTAGAAAAAGAATCCATTGACCAACTTCTCTCGATTATTCCTGAACATCCAGCCACCAGAGTGATGCAGATAAGTGATGGTAGTGAGGTACTATCTAGCCACTTAAAAGAGCTGTGTTTGGAACAACAATATGAATATTTGTTAAGTACAGCAGATGAAAATGCTTATGAGATAAAAAAACAAGAGTTCAGTGATATACCACTCTGTAATACAAAAAAAATTAATCTAAAGCAACGTACTTATGCACCTATGGCAAAGCTTTATGATTTTTTATTTGTAACCGCGACGATTCCTAGTGAGATGCAACATGAGTTTACTAAAAAAGCACATATACATATTAAGAGTGCAGGAAATCTTATTCTTTTCCTCTCTAAGGGTGATAGAAAAGAGTATGATGATTGGTATAGATATCTTGAAGAGCAGCTTTTTGTTGCCATTAGTACCATTGATATTTTTGAGAACTATGATGTCTTGGTTGCTAAAAAAATGCATGGCTGGGGTGGGAAGTAAGCACTTTCTATCTTAGTAACAGACTACATAAAAACACTCTCACTTTAATACTTCAAACTTTATTTCCAATTGTCACGATAGCTTCAAACTTTTTCTTTTATGAAAAGTGTGGGAAAGTATAGAGTATGAATAAGAAGCTATCTATGAGAGCCAATTAGGGAAATAATTGAGGAGAATATTATGACTCTCATGGCAGTAGTATAACAACAGAAAGTGTTAAAATCGTGAACCTTTGAAAATTTAATAAAAAAATATCTTAACCTTCAACCTTAAATTTTATATTAAGTTTTAAAATGTTAAAATAAAACATAAATTAACCATTTGGGTTATATTCTATGAATAAGATACTTTCGAGTAAGGAGTAGAGATGTTTTATAGCAACCAGAACGATGTAAATAGTGATTACTATAATGCCTATGGCAACTCAAACCGATTAGGGAATAATCAAAACTTATTAAATACGATGATTAAGATATTAGCCATCATCTTTTTAGTAACACTTATAACTGTTGGATATATATTTATCTCTAAAGAGCGTGGGTGGAATCAAACAGTAGAAAATAATGGGCAGGAGAGTGCAGTGATAGATTCAGAACCAGAGATATCATCTGTCGAAGTAGAAGAGAAGCAAAACAGTTTGAGTGCAGGGGAGATTGCCCAAATTGTACAAATTGTTATGCTCCAATTAGATAAAGGGGATAGCTCCTCTATTGGTACCAATCAACCTGAACATAAGAGTGTAGTGGTTGATGATGACAGTTATGCTAAGGCATTAATGTCTGAGGATGTAGATGAGGTTCATGGTAAAATAGAGAGTGTTGATATCGAAAGTATTGATAGTCAAAAAGTAGTCAAAAACAGAGCACCTCTGAAAGATATTAATCACTATAATAAAGTCATCATTAAACAAGAAAAAATAGAGAGTATCACCAGTATGGATACACTATCAAGACTCTCAACTGAACTTGAAGAGCTAATGGAGGGTATTGATAATAAAGATAGCTATACACAATCAATTTCGGAGGAGATAGAGGTACGTTCTAATGAAATGCGTATAATCATTGTTAAACGGGGCGATACACTCTCTAATATAGCCAAAAGAGCCTATGGAGACTATGATGCCTATCCTAAAATATTTGCTGCTAACCCAGAGGTAATTCAAAATCCTGACCAAATTTTTGTGGGGCAAAGACTTCGTATTCCACTATAGATAAAAGCAGAAGTTAATCTTCTGCTTTTTTATCTCTTTTATCTTTTATCTCTTCATAGTTCTTATGCTCTTCGATTTTCTTAAGTTTTTGTCTCTCTGTTAGTCGTAATTTCTCTTTAATGGCTTTCATCGCTTTTGGATCTTTTTTACATTTAAAAATCTCATCATCTTGTTCGTGGTTATAGACAATTCTAATACCTTTCGCTTTGGTATCATAAAGTACATTACGCATTTGAGAGTAGTAGTATTCATTACACTCTCCAGACCCTTTTGCTTCAGCACATTTCTTTTTAATATCTCCTCTTTTAGGATTGGTTAGATTAAAGGTAGTGGCTCCTTTGCAGATACTAAAGTATTCACGCGATAAGATAAGAAATTCTAACTTTCTTGTGCTAATAACGGTTTTTTTAGCAGGATTTTTCTCTAACGGAGGAAAGTTAAACTTGGTGATTTCTACAGGAAAAGCGAAGATTACTGGTTTTGTATCAAACTCATCATCTTTATCTGTAAAACTTTGAATATTATCTCCCTCAAAGCTAATCTCTTTTTCAATCCCACCTTTAATAGCACTCTCAAAGGCAGCGAGTTTAGCTTTAGCTTTTTCAGGAAAGGCATAGTAACTCTGATAAGCAAAGATTAAAAATGCAACATAGATTAAAGCCATGACAAAACTAAAAATCAGTCCTAATCCACCAATGGCTATTCCCAAAGCAATTAAAAAGATAAAAAAGATAGATACCCAAACAAAGCGTACAGCATCTGTCCAAAAATAGTCAGTGTAGTTTGTAATCATCTGTTCTCTTAATACTTTATCACACTCCCACTGGTTACTAAAGGCTGCTTTTTTGCCATTAATTTTAGTCGTTAACGATTGATAAAGAAGGTAGAGTAGAAAGAAAGTGATAGATACCAGCATCAAAACCAGTAAAAAAGTAAAAAGTGTTGTCATATTAATCCTGTGTCCCCGTTTTTTTATATTAAAGTATATCAAAATGTGATTAAAGTAAATATGGCTTACAGGAGTTATATTCAAAAATTAATCTCTATTGTATCTTTAAATACAGCCTATATTGTTAAAATTTTGTTACAATGCAAAAAATATTTAATAGGTTTATAGAGAGAAATATGAAAAATTTAATTATCGTTGAGTCCCCTGCAAAGGCTAGAACCATTAGTAACTTTCTTGGAAAAGAGTACAAAGTGGTGGCTTCAAAAGGGCATATAAGAGACTTACCTAAAAGTTCATTTGGTATTACAGTTGAAGAGGACGGAACATTTGTTCCTAAGTACTCAATCCCTAGAGATGTAAACCCTACTGTTAAAGAGTTAAAAAAATTAGCCAAAGAGGCTGAAGAGGTATTTATCGCGACCGATGAGGATCGTGAGGGGGAAGCGATTGGGTATCATATTGCGATGGCAATTAAAAAAGAGCCAGAGTCTCTTCCTAGAATTGTATTTCATGAAATTACTAAAACAGCGATTCAACATGCTTTAGATAATCCAAGAAAAATCGATATGGACTCTGTTAATGCACAACAGGCAAGACGACTGTTAGATAGGATTGTAGGATATAAACTCTCTCCACTCCTAGCCAGTAAGATTCAAAAAGGTCTAAGTGCAGGGCGTGTTCAGAGTTCATCACTTAAGATTGTGGTAGATAGAGAACGAGAAATAAAAGCTTTTAAACCTGAAGAGTATTGGACTATAGATGGACTGTTTGAGAAAGATATTGATTCTGCTATTTATGAGTTTGATGGGTTAAAAATAGATAAATTGACCATTAAAAATGAAAAAATGGCAATGGAGATTGTGCAGTCAGCTACCAAAGAGAACTTTGTGGTTGAGTCTTTAGAGAAAAAAGAGCGAAAAAGTAAAACACCTCCACCATTTATGACCTCTACACTTCAACAGAGTGCTTCAACACAGTTAGGATTCTCACCTAAAAAGACGATGATGGTTGCTCAAAAACTCTATGAAGGGGTAAAAACTGATAAAGGCAATATGGGTGTAATCACCTATATGAGAACGGATAGTCTAAATCTAGCCAAAGAGGCAGTCTCTAGTGCAAGAGAGCATATCGAGAGTAACTTTGGTAAAGAGTATCTGCCAGAAAAAGCAAAGTTTTATGCGAGTAAATCTAAAGGGGCTCAAGAGGCTCACGAAGCGATTCGTCCTACTATGGTTGAGTTTACACCTTTAGTGGCTAAAGACTATCTGAATGCTGATGAGTTTAAACTTTACCGATTA
This sequence comes from Campylobacterota bacterium, assembly GCA_022600655.1. Classification (GTDB taxonomy): domain Bacteria; phylum Campylobacterota; class Campylobacteria; order Campylobacterales; family Sulfurovaceae; genus UBA1140. The sequence continues at coordinate 4,024 of JAHZJZ010000333.1, forward strand.
ATCTATAACCGTTTTTTAGCCTGTCAAATGACAGAGGCTAGGTTAGAGTCACAAACTCTACTTTTCAAAGGTGAGAAGAGTACTTTTAAAGCAAGTGGTAGAAAGTTACTCTTTGATGGTTTCTATAGAGTTGTTGGTTACAATGAAAAAGATAAGCTTCTCCCTGAACTTAAAAAAGGTCAGAAGGTAATTTTAGATGACATTAAACCTGAACAGCACTTTACTGAACCACCACCACGGTACAATGAAGCGAGTTTGATTAAAAAACTAGAATCATTGGGAATTGGTCGACCAAGTACCTATGCTCCTACCATTACCATTTTACAGACCAGAAAATATATTGAGATAGAGAAGAAACGAATTCATCCAACAGAGGTGGCGTTTACGGTCATTGAGATGCTAGAAGAGCATTTCTCTGAAATTGTTGACAGTGCCTTTACTTCAAATATGGAGTCAGAACTCGATGAAGTCGATGAGGGTAAGCTGGATTGGCAAAAGGTTTTATCTGACTTCTATGAACCGTTTATGAAGAAAATTACCGATGGCAAGAAGAACATTCAGAGTAAAAAAATGGCAATTCCAACAGGTGAGATGTGTCCAAAGTGTGACAGTGAACTGTTACGTCGTAAAGGACGTTATGGAGAGTTTATCGCGTGTAGTAACTTCCCTAAGTGTAAATATACCACTGATTTGGAAGGAAATGCTCCACCAGAGCCTGAAAAGACCGACATAATGTGTGATAAATGTGGCTCACATATGGTCATTAAAGATTCTCGTAGAGGGAAATTTTTAGCGTGTTCTTCCTATCCAAAGTGTAAAAATGCACAACCACTAGTACCACCAAGAGAGCTGGATATTCCTTGTCCAAAATGTGGTTCTAAAATTCTTGAAAAAGAGGGAAAACGTGGAAAGTTCTTTGGCTGTGCTGATTATCCGAAATGCCGTTTCATAAGTAATGGTGAACCTCAGAAAGAGAAGTGTCCAGAGTGTGGTGATATGGTAGTACACAAGGTGCTTAAGACAGGTGAAGTTTATGAGTGTATTAGTAAAAAGTGTAAATATAAAGAGCGTGTCCCAGCCGATAAACTAAAAGGTACACCAAAAGTTGATGAGCAAACAAAAGATTAAAATAGGTGTACTCTCTGATAGTCACCGAAAAACGCAACTGCATCAGGAGGCCATAGACCATCTTATCAGTTGTGGGGCTGAGTATCTGCTTCATGCAGGTGACCTAGAGTATGTGGAGCATCTAAAAATTTTAGAGGCTTCAGGGCTACCCTATGTCTGTGTCTATGGCAATAACGATACTTCACTCATTCCCCTTTATGGTCAATACCCTATCTACAAAGAACCTCACTACTTTAAAATTCAAGATCTCAAAATAAAAATGATGCATATGCCATACTATATGAGTGCCGATGCTGACATGGTCATCTCTGGTCATACCCATTACTTTGAAGCCAATATGAATGGTGAGATACTATTTCTAAATCCTGGTGAGGTGTGTGCTAGAAATAAAAACCTTACTGAGTGTAGTTTAGTTGAAGTAGTGGATAAAAAATTTAAAGTAACCCATCACTTTAAAGAGCCAGAGGCTAAAACTTGGAATATTCGTAATATTGAGTGGTCTAATTAATATACTTTTAGTATAATCGCTTTATGAGTAAAGAGATATTTTTATGTGCCATCAACAACATATTGAGTGGTACTTGCAAAGAAGATTGTAAATTTTGTACCCAGAGTGTTCGTTATCATGCTGATATTGAACGATATACCTATAAGTCTATAGAGACTATTGTGCAAGAGGCAAAACAGGCTAAAGCACATGGTGCATTGGGCTATTGTCTTGTGACAGCTGGTAAAGGACTTGATGATAAAAAGGTTGACTTTGTCGCTCGTGCTGCGAAAGCTGTTAAAGCTGAAGTTGATAACCTGAACTTGATTGCTTGTAATGGTACAGCATCAGTTGAGCAGTTACGCTTTTTAAAAGAGCATGGTATTGACAGCTACAACCATAACTTAGAGACCTCACAAGAGTACTATAAAACCATCTGTACCACCCACTCATGGGATGAAC
>JAHZJZ010000334.1 GCA_022600655.1 Campylobacterota bacterium
ATCAAACCCTAGGTTATAGATTTTTCCCCATATATTCTTAATAGCATTGGTATTCATAGCAATAATATGTGAATTATTCCGCCCCTCTAACAATGCATAGTCTGCACGAAGCTCAGACCACTTATCAGCATGATTCGCAACTAAATAACGGTTAATCTCCATGGTATCAGAAATAGAGATAACACCATCATTGGCTAAACCTTCAGCTTGAATAGCCTCTCTAATTAAAGCATTCATTTGATTAATTGCCGTTGTAGCTGTTGTAATATCTTCTGATGAAACTTTTGAATTAACCAGTCTATCATTACTAACTATCTCGTTAATCTGATCTAATCCTGATGGCTCCATAATCTCAAATTTAGATCGATCCTCAGCTTTTAGTTGATCTAAAGAGACCCCATTAACTACAGAGACATTATCAATAACCGTTCCAGCACCATTGTTCTGTGATGATATTTCTCGAATACCAATGGTCTGTTCGCCACCATTACCTGTAAATTGGATACCATACTTCTCCCAATCTCTAGCAGGAGTAACAGTTAATAGAACTTCACCATCTACTAAAAGTTCAAAATCTGATGAGTTTGTTTTTCGAGCATAAGCATCTAAACTAAAGGTATAAGTTTCACCATCAACGGTTGATATAGTTTGTGTTAGGGTGTTCTCTTCTTTACCTACATCTAGTTCTGCTTTATAGGTTCCATTGGTTGCCACACGCCCTAAATCATGGTTCCAAACTTCTCCATTTCCACTCCAGTTTTCAAAATCAACTAGTTTCCATTTTCCTTTATCTTTATTAATACTAAAATTTTCAAAACTTCCATTTTGAATTAACTCTTCACCTGCCATTAAACTAGATGCATTTACACTTAAAAGAGCTGTCGCTACTACTAAACTTCTAACGCCTAAACCTATTCTCATTTTCAATCCTTTTACTTTTTTCTTAAGATAATTATAAAAGATAAATATGTCTTTAACATGTCCTTTTCGATGTTTTTCACTAAAAATTACTACTTTTTTGATATAAAGTGTATTAGTTGTGAATTTTTAAATATTATTAAACATTAAAAAATATATAAACAGGGAGATAATCTTGAAAAGTCAAGATTATCTAAAACCCTAACCAAATTAGTACGGAAACGCCGTCGTCCCATCCACATCCAACATACTCTTATCTAAAAAGCTTCCATAAGTATCATCCGATTTACAATACCCATTAGAGGTAGAGACAAAGAACTTTTTAGGAACCATCGTATAAGCAAAACTCGCCACTTGGTCTGATGCTTTTTGGCTGTACTCTATCCCCATCATGGTTAGGTAATCTCTAAAATCCAAACCAGAAGCAAACGAGATGGAGACCAGCAACCAATCATTTTTTCTCATCGCTTTGAACTCATCTAGCGTATAGTCACTAAACCCTATAGAGGCTTTTCGATTCTCCCAGTCATCATCTGCTCGGCTGATTTCTCGCTCTAAAATATGAACTCTTGCCCATAAATGCCAACCGTTCTCCAGTTTACCCATCTTTTGAGTGTGCATCATCGCTTGAAGCGTCACCATAAACTGTTGTGACCAACCTGAGCTATCCCATAGATTGGTTTTGAGATAGGCTGTAGCATTTGCTTCATTGACACTGGCTTGTAACTTCTCAAACACCTCTTTAAATGGTAGGTTCTGACAATCTGTTCCATTACTACCAATGGTCTCATTGTATTTCGATTTTGTATAGTAGGAGTAAGGATTGGTCATAGAGTGATTTTCAAACCCTTCATACTGGAACCGTCCTTTTTGAAGCCCATGCCCCAACTCATGCACATCACCATGACCAACAGGAGAAAATGCCCAATAAGCATCATAAGGATTCCCCGAACAGCCATATCCACAGGTTGCTTGGTCGGCATTCATATGTTTTACTTTATCTAAGGTCTCAATGGTCAGACCATTAGTGGTTGCAAAATCATGTATCTCATCAACCACATCAATCCCTGCTCCTCTAAATCCTGCCAAGACATGAGGGAAGTTACTCATATATCGTTTGGTTGCAGCTGCCAATGCTTCGGCTGTTCCCCACTTCTCATCGGCTACCGACTTACGCATCTTGTCCAATTTAGAGTGTACTTCAAATCCATTTGTTACCACCTCAGCCCAATCAAAATCACCAGCATTCAATTTTTGGGTAAACGAAGCATCATCAGCTGAACTTGCCCAATAAGCATGTTCACCTACATTTTCAAAAGTAACCGAGACATCTAAATCGTTGGTATCAAACTCCAGTTGCAAGGTTCCACCATAAGGAGAGGTTAACTCAATGCTTTCGCCCGATTTAATCTCAAAATGTGGTGTTTGAAGATATTTTGGTCGATTATAAGAACTATTTTTTTGATACTGATGTGTGGCACCTGAACGCAAAGTATTGATAAAGACTTTAACATTAACAGCAGAGCTATCGTTTCGTGTTACTTTAACGGTTTGCCCAGGTAAAGCATAAGCTCCTGTTGAACGGAAGCTCTTTTTAGAAGTTAGGGTAACCGTTTTAGTCGTCGGTATAATATGAGAGAAATCACTTCGTGAAAAGTTCCCCATATCTTTTTGAGCAGGATTAATAGCTCTATAGTTATAAACAGCATGGTCACTATAGTAAGATTTCATGAACTCATTATCATCCGTTGTGACCTTGTCCATAGGGAAGGTAACACTCTGTCGAAACTTATCCCCAACCAAAGCCAAAAGTTTTTGAAGACGATAATCGGTCGTTGAAAAGATATTTTTCTTACTGCTGTCTAAACCCGTCATCATTCCTCGTACTTTTGTTGCACCCTCTTGGAACTCAGAATTTAAGCCTATCACATCACCACACTTATCGTACTGTGAACCAAAAGCCCCTTTACCATCGGTACACTGATTCCAGTCAAAGTTATAATCTTTATCTTGAAAGTGTGCCAACATGGTATCGATAGAATCATAACCTAAACCACTGAACACTGATAATTGCATTGCCTCTACATTGTCCCAAGCAACGGCATCTTTTGACCAATAGTTACCTCCATAAGGTAACTCAAAACCAAACAGATTAGCAATACTATGAGCCACACTGTTATACGCTTCATACCAAGTATGTAGATAAAGTACTGGTGTACCAGCAGTAACAACTTCTTCTAGTTTTGCTCGTACCATCTGAGTATTAGACTCATCCGTTTGCCACCCAGTAATGATTAAATCTACATTATTATAACAGGTGTCAAAATCAGGGCTTGTTCTATCACACTCTTGAACTGTCCACTTTGGATAATTTGATGCAATCCAAGCTTTAATATCTGACTTATCAGCATGTGTAAAAGAGAGTCCTATCGTTTTATTACTATCTAGAGTATCTTCCGTATTCGCCATAATAAGCCACGCCAACAGACGTTTAAACTGTGGCTCATAACTGAGGTTATCTCCATCTTGAAAATGCTCCATCGGTGCTGCACCAAAAGCTGCAAAACGACTGTTGACTTTTGTACCTGCTGCTGCTAAAGTTTTTCCTTTATTTCCTTGTAAAATAGGGAATATTTTATGAGCATCTCCTTTAATATTAATCAACTGATTACGGTTTCCAGGATTATAAGCAATGGCTTCATCCTTATACAAGACTGATAACAAACTGTTCCCTGCACGTAACGTTGCTATCTCATCTCGTGTGGCTTGAATTAACTCCTCTTCGGTCACATTAAGAACCGAACCTGATGCCAAAGCATCTTCAATAGCTGTATTTGAAGTAACATTAATGGTCAAGTTAGTTGTTGCTGTGTGCAGTCCATCACTTATCGTTACCATTACATTGTATGCTCCTGCTTGAAGTACAGAATTAACCTTGATGTTTCCCTGATTATCAGCACTGAATGCTGGGTTATCAACACTATAGCGTATCACATCATCTTGATAGTCCATGGCTTCTAATGTTACTATCGTGTCACCAATATCCGAAGTTCCTTTAATTAAAAACTCTCTCTCATGTTCAACAAAGCTAGGTGTTGCAGGAGCTTGACCATAGACTTCAACTGTTGATAAATGAAGATGATTACTCTCTTTTCCTTTAATAATTAAATATGTTCCAGAGTGTGCGTCTGTAAATTCAATATATTGTTTTTCAGCATTACCTTCAAGTGTTCCTACTTTTTGGCTTTCATCTAACACTCCATTGTATGACGTGTTACTTATATAAACCGATGCTCCATTTAATCGGTAAGAAGAAGCTTGAC
>JAHZJZ010000335.1 GCA_022600655.1 Campylobacterota bacterium
TAAAAATTACGATATTTGGTGCTTTTGTCTCAACAGCGATATTTGCAGAGCATCCCAATGTAGAAAAAATTATTTTAGATGAGAGTAAAAAATCTTCTTCTCGTCTCAAGTGGATTTACAATAAAGCCAAAGAACTTGGTGAATTTGATGTAGCCCTGACCTTTCGGCGTACCTTTTTCTCACGACTCTTTATCTGCTTTACCCAAGCCAGAATCAAAGGCTACTACCGACGCTATACCAAAGAGGTAATTCACCAAGCCATTCGGTATAATGATTTTATCAATAAAACTTTTGATTTAAACTCGACAGCCCAAGATTTAACAATCTATTTTGAACCATTTAAATATAAGAAACCTACACTCGGTATCAACCCTGGAGCTTCCTATGGCTCTGCTAAACGTTGGTATCCTGAGAAGTTTGCTAGGGTAGCAACTGAACTAAGTGATAAATATGAGATTGTTATTTTTGGAGGGCCTGCAGAGGTGGATATGGCTGAAGATATAGAAAAAGAACTCATCAAAGCAAACGTTTCAAACTATACCAACATTGCAGGGAAAACAAGCATCAAAGAGCTATGTCAAAAAATTGGTAATTTGGAGCTATTCGTCACAGGAGACAGTGGACCAATGCATGTAGCTGCTGCATTTAAAATTCCTACGGTTGCTGTATTTGGTCCAACCAAAGACAAAGAGACTTCTCAGTGGATGAACCCAAAAGGGGTCATTGTTAAAAAAGAGATGGAGTGTAGCCCCTGTATGAAAAGAACTTGCCCTTTAAAGCACCATGAGTGTATGAAGCTAATCGAGGCTGTGGATGTTTTGGAGAAGATTAAAGTATTATAGAATACTTTTTGAATCTTTTTCAACCAAAATCTTTACCAAACTCCCCCTCCCCACTTCACTCTCAATAACAATATCAAAACCGTGAATATCCAAAATCATTTTCACAATAGATAAGCCAAGTCCTGTCCCTCCACTTTCTCGTGATTTTATTTTATCTACACGATAAAATCTATCAAAAATATGTTCCAAATCCTCCTTGGTCATTCCTATGCCTTGGTCTTTTATTATCACTATATATTCTAGTTTATGCTCCTTTACTTCTATTTCTATTTTTGTATCTTTATGACTATACAAAATAGCATTTTTAAGGATATTTAGACAAGCAATTTTAAGAAGCTTACAGTTACCTCTGACAGTTACTGGGACTAAAGTGGTTATCTCTATATTAATAGCTTTTTTATGAGCTATTGGGCTTAACTCCTCTACACACTCTGTAATAATCTCATCTATATATAGCTCTTTAAAAGAGGACCTTATCTCTAGTTTATCTGTTTTTGCCAAAAAGAGAAGACCATCAATAAACTTCTGAATCTCTATGATTTTAGATAGGGATTTTTCTAAAATTTTTTGATACTCCTCACTGTTTCTCTCTCTTCTTAGCCCAACTTCTATTTCTCCTCTTATGGTAGTTAGAGGTGTTTTAAGTTCATGCGAAACATCACTACTAAATTGGGATATTTTAGAAAAAGACTCTTGGTGTCGAACCAGTAGCTTATTGAAAGTCTCTACCAACTTTTTTATCTCATTGGGGATATTTTTGGTACTAACTCTTTTGGTATAGTCGTAAGCCTTTATCTCATTAACACTCATGACCACATTGTCTACAGGTAGAAGAGTTCTTGATATAAGTATGTAAGCACCTAATATGGAAAAAATAAAAATAATAGTATTTACAGCAATAAGTGTTACAGTTGTATTGCTCTTAAAAGATATTGCCACAGAGGCTTGAACAAACTGTACAGTTCTGTCATCTATGGAGACTCGTTGCATTGCTGTTCTGTGACTGTTGAATGTCTGATAGAGTATATCCTCTTTTATATAATCTTTTTGAAGATTAAAATTAGCAAAAACAGAATTTTTAGTCTCAGAGGATTTAGCGATAACCGACCCAGTTTCTGTTGTTAAATCATAACTGACAATACGCACATGCAGTAGACCCATCTTGAATTTTTTCTGTATATCTTCTATATCTTCATAGATCTCTTCGAGTTCATCCTCTCTCATATCGTTGGTCAGGTCATTGATGATAACATGCAGAGAGCCGTCAATATTGGAGAGTTGATTTGTATAAGCATTTTGATACAATAGATAAGTTGTTCCTAAAAGTATCATGGCGATTAAAAGTGCAAAATAGAGGGTTAATCGCAATCTTATACTTTTAAACATGGGGTTTAACTCCCAACATATAGCCTGTACCTCTTATGGTATGTATCAGTTTATTCTCAAAATTTTTATCTATCTTATTTCTAAGCCGATAGATATAGACATTAATAATATTGCTCATGCTCATCACGTTCATATCACTCAAATTCTCGTTAATAACCGTTTCACTCAACACAACTCCTCGGTTTCTCGCCAAAAACTCAAGCAGTGCATACTCTTTAGAGGTAAGCGTCATCACCCTGTTGGCTCGGGATACTTTTCGTAGATGGGTATCTATCTCCAAATCCCCAATGACCAGAATATTGTTGCTTGTAGATTTTCTTCTAAGTTGGACTTTAATCCGTGCTAATAGCTCTTCAAAAGAGAAAGGTTTGCTCATGTAATCATCAGCACCATGATTCAAACCTGTCACTTTATCACTAACCGTCTCTTTGGCTGTTAACATAATAATGGGAATATCTATATTTTTATTTCGTAAGATTTGACACACTTCAAAGCCATTATGCCCAGGCAACATCACATCTAAAATCATAAGGTCGTATTGATTTACCTCTACAAGATAGAGTGCTTCAGTACCATTAATGGTATGGTCAACGCTATAGGACTCCTCTCTAAGCCCTTTTTTTAAAAAATTTGCGATTCCTTCATCGTCTTCTACCAGTAATATTTTCATATTGTCATCCTCTACCTATACTTTACCATTTTATACTAAAATATTGGTTCATGCCGAGATTAGAGGGCTATAGAATAGATAAAAGGTGAGAAAATGCTATTTATTATCTATAAATATGGTAGTTCTTGTATAGAAAATTATTTAATTATCTGCTTGAAGCAGATTAAAAGCATAGCCCTCAAATTTCGGTATGAGCCAAGGAAAAAATTATTATTTTTTCCCTTTTAATCTACTATTCTGTTGCAAAAAAGCCAACATTAATAGTCTGATTACCACTCTCTTCTAGAGCCAATATCTCAATCTCATAAGTTGTACCTGACTCCAAGAATTCATCTGGGACACTCAATCTGTTGACTGTTGCGGGAACATGTACATCATAGGTAGGTCGAGAGAAACCATTTGGGTCATCTTCTGTCTCTTTTGTTATGATGACTTCATAACCAGTAATGGTTACTGCTTTACCATCAATAGTCTGTGTTACTGCATTCCAACTGACTTCAAGCCCAGTGGTTGCTACCAGTACACCATCAGAGGCATCCTCTTCATCTTCTACGATAACAGGTGAAGTAATCTCTGGTTTTTCAGGTATATTATGAGTAAATTTAGCAACACCAACTAAACCTTTTCCCTCATAAGTTACACCCTTTACCTGATACTCTCCCTCTGGAAAATCACTCTTAAGGTTGGCAATAGGGTATTCAGCATTTTCTGGCTCTCTAGATTCAAAGAAAAATCCTGCCATGGTAAGGTCTTTGAGTTGTGATTGTGGTTTTACAGCAAGTACTTGTAATCCATTTGGGTCATAAACACACAACTCTGACCAACCACTGTCATCAAATGCACCATGAACACCAGTATCTTCATCACCTGCATTATGTTCAATATATAGTTTTGCAGACTCAATAACTGTCATCTCTCCCCCAGTTGGGGTACAAGTAATCCCATTACTGCTCGTTGTATTTGTATCGTCATTGCTATCATTACCACATCCTGTTACTGTAAAAGCGAGTAGAACCAGAGTTGCTAATGAAGTAGATAATTTTATGTTAGACTGTTTCATAATTTTCTCCTAATTTTTTTAGTTACAAGAGAATTATAAAATTATCTGATGAATTGGATATGAATATTAGATGAACTTTTATTCATCTAAAAATATAAGAGACTCTTAAACTCAAAGTTCAAATTTCAGAAGAAATATAACCTTATCTTGATCATCAGCACTATCATCAGCAAAAATCTTTGCATAGAGCAGTTCACTCTCTATATTTTCACCAATCTCATACTCTATAGAGAAGTCCAACTCCTTCTCCTCTCTCTCTATACCATCAAGATAATACTCTGTACTTCTAAACATTGTGCTAAAGAGCAGGTTATCTTTTTCGTAACTTAAAATAGTATACTCACTCTTTGCATTTTTCTCATAGACACTATTAATCTCATACTCACCATCTTCGAGTGGATTAATATGGTCACCCATCTCATCAAGACTACCAATACCACCCTCTTTATCGGTTTTTATAAGACCGTAGTGGAGCTTGAAATCACCAAATTTTGCTCTAGCTTCAAGATTAAATATATCACCATCTCTCATCTCTCTATCTCTCTCTTCACTCTTGGCATAATGAACAGTCATCCCATAATCATCATTGTCAAACTCTGCTTTTAATCCAAGAGCATCAAACATCTTTGGAACAAACATATAGTATGGATTAAGTATCACATTATCAAGAGAGCTGTTTTTTATATCCAAAACAAAAGCCCCATCTTCTCCTATCTTCTCAAAAGGGCTAATCTCATCATCATCTGCATCTGCAATCTTTTGACTATAACCAAGTGTAAGATTTGTATTATTCTCTATATTAGCCATAGCCACAATCGCTTGATGATAATCCTCAAACCACTCCAGCTCTAGCTCTTGTCTTCCTGCTATGATATTAATAGACCCATTTTTATATTGTAGATTTGCTGTAGTAAGTAGTGTTCCTACTGCTTCAGTAGCATCACTACGATACCTCTCTTTGAGATTATGATTTGCACGAAATGAGATAGCACTACTTACCCCATAAAACTTCTCTGTCTCTACTCCTAAACCCAAAGAGCTGTTGGTAAATCCAAAATCCCTCATTGGAGACTTTTTTGAAATAGTTAATGAGTGAAGTGTCAAATCAGCACTTATTTTAGAGTGTTTAAGTGCATCACTTAACGAATCTGCATAAAGTGGTAAAACTACTAATAGCAGTAAAGAAACAAAAATATTTTTTTTAATTTTATTATACGTCAAAAGCTTCATCAATAATCTGACAAATAGTATGCCCAAAAAGTATATGCATCTCTTGAATTCTCGGTGTATTGTCCGATGGAACCACCAAATTTACATCACAAACCTCATTCATTTTCCCACCATCACGACCTGATAAACCAAGAGTTAAACAGCCCATCTCTTTAGCCAATTTCAAAGCAGAAATAACATTAGCCGAATTTCCAGAAGTGGAGATACCAATCAGTAAATCCCCCTCATTTGCCAACGCTTCTGTTTGTCGATCAAAAACTCTATCATAACCATAGTCATTTCCAATGGCTGTTAAGGCAGAAGTATCCGTTGTTAAAGCAATACCAGGTAACCCTCGACGTTCTGTTTTATAACGACCTGTTAACTCTGCAGCGATATGTTGGGCATCGGCAGCTGAACCACCATTTCCACAGAGCAGTACTTTATTCCCTCTTTTTAAAACATCCACAGCCATCATAGAAGCTTGTTCTAAATCTTCTGCCATGGTTTCCATCACCAATTTTATAGTCTCTAAATGTGATTCAAATTCACTAACAATAGTTGTTTTCATGAGCATCCTTAATACGTTCTATCGTTTTTGTGGTACTTTTACCATCAACAAAATCAACCAATCGCAACTCATCAGCTATATCTTGACCTACAACCTCTTTGCCTTCATAGTCACCACCTTTAACCAAGATATGTGGTTCTACAGCTTTTATAAGTTCATACGGTGTATCATCATAAAATTTTACCACATAATCAACAGCTTCTAATGAAGCTAAAATATAGGCTCTATCATCTTCACTGTTTACAGGTCGTGTTGGGCCTTTTAATCGACTCACACTCTCATCTGAATTAAGCCCTAAAATCAATACATCACCGTAACTCTTTGCCTCTTCCAAATATTTCACATGACCCACATGTAAAATATCAAAACAGCCATTGGTAAAGACTATTTTTTTACCCCGTTTTTTAAGCTCTTGGCTCAGCAGTGCTATCTCTTCTAAGGTTTTAATGTGTGAATCAGAGGTTGATTTTTTAAGGCTTGATTCATACTCTATAATCTCATTGAGGGTTGCTGTTGCTGAACCAATCTTACCCACAACCACACCAGCTGCAAGGTTGGCAAACTTTACAGCTTTGTCGATGTCATATCCACAAGCCAAAGAGAAACCAAGAGAGGCGATGACAGTATCACCAGCTCCTGTTACATCATAAACTTCACGTGCTACGGTTGGGTGTTTACGTAAGACTTCATCATAAATGGCAATTCCATCTTCACTCAATGTAATAAGAGAAACATCTAAAGCACATTCATCTTTGAGTTTTGTAATCGCTTCAAAAAGTGTTTTCTCATCTTTTATCTCTATACGTGATGCTTCTATGGCTTCTTTTTTATTGGGTGTTAAGAGATAAGCCCCTGAATATTTTGTGTAGTCATCACCTTTTGGATCAACCAAAACTTTTTTATCTGCATCGTTGGCAACATCAATAATAACTCTGGTCAAAGAGTCGGTTAAAACACCTTTCCCATAATCTGACAACAGAACAACATCATAAGCATCTATTTGACTCTTTATTAAGGCAACTATTTTTTCTTGAGACTCAACAGTAATATCTTCTGTACTCTCTTTGTCGTAACGCACCACTTGCTGTTGTGAAGCGATAATTCTACTTTTTTTAGAGGTATTTCTACCCTCTTGAACAATTAAATGGTCACCATTAACATCAATATCATGCAAAAGCATTTTAAGCTCATGAGCATTGGCATCATCACCAATAACACTTAAAACATCCACCTTGGCACCCAAAGCCTTAAGGTTGTTAATCACATTTCCAGCCCCACCTAAAACAGAGGTCTCTTTTTCTATGGCAACCACTTGCACAGGTGCTTCGGGAGATATTCTTTCACATTTTCCCCATAGGTAATGGTCTATCATTAAGTCACCAATGACTAAGACTTTTGGGTGTTTGTTTTTTAGTTCTATCAATTGTATTCCTTAATTCTTCATATTACGATAGAACCGTAGGGTACGGCTTTAGCCTACCGTCAAATTAAATCTTTTATGTTAAAAAGGTTCAATTTTTAATAGATTTGGTTTA
>JAHZJZ010000024.1 GCA_022600655.1 Campylobacterota bacterium
ATATAGTTAAGTTAACTATAATATTATATAAGGTGGCATACAAATTATGGAAAATCGATTATATTTCAACAGACTAGAGACGCTAACCGAAGATAAAAAAAAGCTCATTAAAAAAATCAATCTTGAACGCGAGAGTATAGGTTATTATAGTCTTCCTAAACAAAATATTGATGATATTCTTGAGTTTACTGAAAACTTTGATGAATCAATTGAAAATATTGTGGTTTTAGGCATTGGTGGAAGCTCACTAGGAGCCAAAGCGATTTATGAGTTTTTAAAACCGATTGAACAACCTAAACGTTCACTCTTCTTTTTTGAGAGTACGGATCCTTTGAATATTGCAGATTTATTAAAACAGATAGATATGGATAAAACACACTTCTTGATTATTAGTAAGTCAGGTGGAACCGTTGAGACGATTTCTATTTTTAAATACATCTATGCACCCAACCCAGATAAGAGGCGATTTACATTTATTACCGATAAAGGTTCTAGTTTAGACAAGTTTGCTGAAGATTTAGGTTCAAAACGTTTTTATCTTCCTGATAATGTTGGAGGAAGATTCTCTGTACTCTCTGTAGTTGGATTAATGCCTCTCGCACTTTGTGGGATTGATATTAAAGCATTGCTTAAAGGGGCAGATGATGTATGTGACTCATTTTTTGAAGAGGGTCTACTCAAATATGCACTTTTAGACAAAGCACTCTACTATGCTAAAAATCATGCCAGATATAATATTAACTGTATCTTTGCCTACTCTGAAACACTTAAGTACTTTACCGAGTGGTATGTTCAACTTTGGGGTGAGAGTCTAGGTAAAAAACAACGCTGTTCAGCCTTTAATGTTGGGTTAACACCTATCGGGCTTATTGGTCCTAAAGACCAGCACTCATTTCTCCAGCTTATTATGGAGGGAACCAGAGATAAATCAGTCACTTTTATTAAACTAAGAGAGTTTGAACATGAGATGTATATCCCTCCTGTGACACTTAAACACTTGGAGTCATTAGATATGCTCAATGATATCGCATTCCACGACCTTATTAATATGCAGTGTGACTCTGTCATAGAAGCGTTAAAAAATGAAAAAGAGGTACCACTAGATGAGATTATCATCCCTGCAGTTAATGCTGAGAGTATTGGTGCATTGATGTATTATTATGAGCTTTTAACCTCTTTGGTAGGTGAACTGATAGATGTCAATACTTACGACCAACCAGGTGTTGAGGCTGGTAAGATTATATTAAAAGAGAAACTCCAAAGTAGATAACTCTCATATCTTTGGAAAAAGTAGAAGTAAAGCCTCCACTTTATAACCAGTTTAGTAAATCAATCGAGAGTATAAAAAGAACTGTGTAAACCACGAAGAATTAAAAAGACAATTAGCATCAGGAGAGTTGAATTCTCTTAATGCTATACAAATGAGTTCAAGAATATAAATTCAAACAGCAACAGAAGAAGAGCTAAGTAGTCACTTAGGTTATGATAAACGCGAACAATCAGAGAATTCAAATTATCGAAATGGCTATAACGAGAAAAGTATCAATCCCAAGAAGTTTGAGTGTTAGATTTTAACTCATTACACCTCGTCCTATTCTCTCCTAAGATGGGATGCAGAGGTGATAAGAGTAATCAAAAATCACTCTTCAAATTTATAGAGTGCCGCTTGTACAATCGCCCAAAGGGAAATCATATTGAAAAATGACCACATTAAGTTGACACTGTATCCTGTTAGGTAGATTCGTTCACCTATGAGATGCATGGTCGTTGCATAAACTATGGCTACTGCATAGAGAGAAATCAATCCCATCTGTATCTTTACCAACGATAAAAAGTTCCCTGTCTTAGCTGACTTGGCTGTAACCACAAATCGAATCGGTTTTCTTCGTGCGACATCCCAAAAGGCTTTGAGGACTATGGGGAAAATCGCGATAAAAAACTGTCCTCCACGGTTGGAGTTTATTCCCCATGTGGCTATCATTAGTGCTACTTGGTTAAAGAACAGGAATGGTATTAGATGGATAAAAAAGTCCATTGAGTAACTCTGTACAGGGGCGATATTGGTAAACATAAAAATAATTGGTGAAAAGAGTAGTATCACCAACCAAATCGCTCCTGTATAGGACCAAAAGGTACTAAAGTACATAAGTTTTTGTCCTAGGCTAAGTCCTGATTTGAAAAATCTACCAAACTCTTTGGTTACCAAATCAATCGTACCACCTGCATATCTAAACCGTTGTGTTGCCCATGTTCCAAGGTCAAGTGGTGAGAGCATTTTTGATTCGACATCAGGGTGCAGTACTGACTTATATTTCTTCTGTTTATGGGCATGTACCAGTAGTGAGGTATAGATATCTTCTGAAGTGTGGTAGCTAATGTACTCAACATCAAACTCCTCTATCGCTTTTTGTCTATCGTCTGCTGCTAGTACTCTGTCAACCCATCGTGAAATCGCCACGCGTCGTAAAGCAGAGGTTCGGTGAATCGAAGTGGCACCACAACAAAAAGAGGCGTTGTAGTTGTTTCTTCTTCTTTGAATGACATCAAAAAACATCGCTGGGTCATTGGCAAAGACATCTTGTCCGACTTTGGTTCTACCAAACACTTTTTGGAAAAAGTTAGCAGATTTCTCACCCATCTCTCCAAATTTCTGTTTCCATGTTTTCTCTAACTCTTCACCCTGCGTTAGGTCACAGAACCATTGAGGGGTCTGTACCCATGCTACAGTGTCATCTCTAAAGTAGCCTAAAGTATTGAGCAGAATATCAGGAAAAAGTCTAGTATCGGAGTCGATAATAACAATAAAGTCACCACCTGTCTCATCCATAGCATTGGTAATGGCTCCAGCTTTTCGACCTTTTGAACTGCTTCGTAAAACTTGAGGAACACCCTCTTTTTCGGTCATGGCAGTCATCTCTTCACTGTTACTGTCATCAAGAAGATAGTAACAGACATTCCATGTTGGAAGAGTTTTTACCTTTTTAGCAGCTAAAATGGTTTGACGAACAAGTTCAGGGTCTTCATTAAATACAGGAATGTAGATGTCTATTTTAATCGGTTTATCTTGGTAGTAGGCTAACTGATTCTCTTCTACCACATCACTCATGGTCTCTGGGGCAGGTTGCTTTTGGGTATCATTAATACGCCAAAAGTTTATCACTACTAAAATGGTTCCGATAAACATCATGGTTTCTGCAAAGGCTAGAGGTATAGCAAACCATAGGGCATCCATATTGAGTGAGGCTGTCCAACGATAGTGCAAATACCAAATACCAAGCATAATCGCAACAAGACCAAAAAACCTAAAAAGGAGTTGTGTGTTTTCAGACTGTACCTGTGGTGCTTCTGGTTTACGCTCATCATATTTTGGTTCTAAAAAATATAGCTCATTCACTTTTTATCCTCCTTTTTAGTTTTTGTTATAGGGCTAAAGTCATACTGGTTGTCAGTAATGAGTTTGCCATTTTCATCTTTTAGGCTTAGTTTCATACCCATTGCTTTTGATAGCTTCATATTACCTAAGCGATAGACAGAGTCTTTAGGTGTATTAATAGTATGTGTACTCTTCTCTCCATTGCTAAGCTCTATAGTCAGTTTCGCATTGGTGATGGGTTTAATCTCATCATTAACCACATAGAACTCTATACGGTTATCTTCTCTCTGTTTGGCTACCAAGATAATCGGGGCATACGCTTTTTTAAGTGCCTCATAGCCTGGTTTGGTCTGTCGATAGTAATCCACAACTCCCCAGTTCATCGATGGCCACCCCTCATTAAACATAAACTGAAAAATAGCCGTGGTTCCGTTATATTTCTGTATACGAAGCATCTCCGTTGCAAACTTAATCAAATCAGCTTGATAGGTCTGTGAATCGTGGATAAAGTTTGATAGAGTATCTTTGAACTTCACACCATTTTTTTCGCTCCAATTGAACTGAAAGTTATGATACTCCCAATGTTTTTTCGCTTTAGCCCCTTTTGGGTGCAGATACTTATCGGGTACAAACTTTCTAAGGCTCTCTTTGTTAGGAATCGCCTGAGCTCCATACTCGGTAATGACAGGTACTTTAGAGGGTTTTACAAAGTCTTGATACTTTCCACTGTACCAACCAAACCAAGGGTGTTCAAGGTTTGATGAGAGCTTTTTACTAAGGTGATAACTGTCATAAGAGCTAATCTTCTCATAAAGCATATCATCCAATCGTTTGTTCTGCTCAGCGTTATAGTCAGGATATTTCCACTTCATCCAGTCTGAGTTCCATGGTGGTTCATTGTGCATAGACCAGATATAGATACTTGGGTGGTTATAGAGCATATCGACCATCTCATAAGCTTGTTTAAGAGCTTCGGCTTCAAATGCTTCTGATTCACTATAGCCCCATTGTAGGTTGTAATCTTGCCACACTAAAAAGCCCATCTCATCACAGAGTTGGTAGAACCTATGTGGCTCTACATGAGCATGAACACGAATGGTATTGATGTGAGCTGCTTTCATTAGCTCTAAATCTTTACGCAGAGCTTTCTCATCCATCTCACTCATATATTGGCTAGAGATGTAGTTGGTTCCTTTGAGGTAGATAACTTCACCATTGAGTGTGTGCATCTCATTTTCAAGCTGTTTTAGCTCTTTAAAGCCTGTCTGTATGATCTGTTTCATATCACCTATAGTGATGCTTACATTGTAAAGATAAGGGAAACCTCTATCGTAGGTTTGCCACAGTTTTGCATTTGGAAGAGACATCGCTACTCTGTAGCGTGGGCATTCTTGCCCACGCTGAGATTCACAAGCCTCTTTTTCGTGGGCAGGAATGCCCATGCTACGCAGATTTAAACTTTTTTTGAAGCTCTCACCTTCAAAGTTTGCAGGAGTAACCATCACTTCCACTTTTTCTCCAAAACTAAAGAGTCTCTGCTCTAACTGTTGTAGAGAAAAAGTGACATCTAAATTAACTTGGGCTTCATTAACCGTAGGAGTTACCTTTAACGCTTCAAGTTTATGCTCTTGATAACTCTTAATGGTGACACTGTTCCATATACCACCAGAGTTTTTGTCTTGACCCTCTGCTGACCATGCTCCACCTGGACGGGTGTCATGATGGGCGAAGATTCCTCTAAGTAGGGTTTTATGTAGACTGTAGTGTTCAGGGTAGTTCTCTAGTGGTGAGTCCACTTTAACTTTAATGGTGTTTGTACCACTTTTAAGGTAGGGAGTAATATCAAAATCAAAGGTCTGAAAATAGCCTTTATGGGAACCTATGTAGTGTTCATTTACCCAAATATCACACAGATAGTCTACCCCTTTAAACTCTATAAAATGCCTTTTTGCTTTAGGTAAATCAACACTCTTAAAGGTTCGTTCAAACCACATTACACCAGCGTGATTGACCCCCTCTTTGTACCAGTTATTTGGTAGTGTCATGGTGGGTTCATTACCTTGAAAGTTGTATTGGTAATTAACAGCTTGTGGTTCGTGATTGATATGGTAGTGCCATGTTCCATCTAGTGGTGTACTCTTTGGATAAAAAGAGTTTGCCACGAGAGAAACCATGGTTATTAATAGTAGGATTAAAATTCTCATAATGGTTTCTTTTATTTAATATGAACGCAATTTGAGCAAAGCCCAAATCACTGTGCTTTCGCACGGAAAAACTCAGCGTTTAGCTCATTCGACTGGTCGAATATTTGTAAATCAATCTTTATTTACTAATCTCTAATTCGCTAATATTTTTAATCATCTCCATAATGTCTTTCTGCTCTTCGCTCATTATGGTCTCATCTTTTCTTGCATCGTCAACCAAGAAGCTCATATCGGTCTCTTCAATATCAATAGAGTTTCCTAGTGGGTTAATAATATATTTACCAGCAATAATCTTCTCTTCAATATGTGCATGAGTACTCACTTTGGTATAGCCAAGCACAACAGACTGTTCAATGGTTGCATCCTCTTTAATAATACATCCTGAACCAATCATCGAAGGACCAATAATCTTAGTTCCTTTTTCAAGGCGAACACTACTACCGATATAGACAGGTGCTTCTATCTCTACTTCATCTAGATTAATATCACAGTTAATTCCTGCCCAAACGCCTGGTTTAATCTCTTTACCATAAGGTTTAATTCCATTAATCTCTTGGTTAACGAGCATCATATTGGCTGTGTAGAAGTCCTTGGTTGAACCCACATCTACCCACTGAAAGCTTGGTGCAGTTGCATAGAACGGCTCACCCTTTTCAACGAGAAGTGGAAGTAGCTCTCCACCAATGTCAAACTCTGCATCTTCAGGAATGTAATCAAAGACTTCAGGATTAAAGATATAGATACCTGTGTTGATAATATTACTCTTTGCTTCTTCGACAGATGGTTTCTCTTGAAAACTTAATACTTTGTTATCTTCATCAGTTACCACGACACCATACTTATAGACTTCATCTTTTGGAACCTCTTTACAGATAACGGTTGCTGTTGCGTTGTTGGCTTTATGAAACTCCATCGCTGCTGTAAAGTCAAGGTCAATGAGGGCATCACCACAGATAACCAAAAATGGCTCATCAAAGAAGTTTGAGAACTCTTGAACTTTTTTAAGTCCACCAGCAGAACCTAGACCTATAGGAACAATCTCTCCCTCTACCATCTTACCCTCAAGTGAGTAGGCAATCTGCATACCGTAATCAGCACCGTTTTTATAGTGATCTTCAATGGTGTTCGCCATATAACCTACCGTTACAATAACTTCATCAAAACTATGTTGTTTTAGTAAATCCAGTAAGAAACTCATAATGGGCCTCTCTACAATGGGTACCATCGGTTTTGGTAACATATAAGTTAATGGTCTAACGCGTGTGCCTTTTCCTCCAGCTAATATAACAGCTTTCATAGTGTTCCTTTATAATCTATTAAATATTAATGTGACTCTATTTCCATTGAGCTCAATCTCATCACTCATTAAAACAGCCAGTTTTAACCCTCGTCCATTCTCTGCAAGATAGTCTAACTCTTTAGACTCTTCTTTGGTTGGAAGTTCAGTTATCCCAACGCCTTCATCTTCAATCTCTACTATGACTTGTGTTGATGTGATTTCAACTTCTATAATAACGCTCTTAGTAGAAGAGAGTCTATTGCCATGGAGAATTGAGTTGGTGGTCATCTCCTGTGTTATTAATAAAATTGTTTGAGAAAGTTTTTGGGCGACCTTGTCTTTTAGTAATGATTGAAGCCATTGATAAACATCATCAATTTTATCAATACTACTCTCAATAACAATTTTCTTTTTCATAAGAAAACCAGACTACTCTGTTACATCACACGAATCGATAATAGTAAATACTTTATGTAGCTGTGTAATTTGTAATAGTTCAAGAGGTTGCTCTTGAAGACCACATAGTCTTAGTTCACCATTGATACTGTTGAGCTGTTTAAACGTAGCGATAACAACACTTAACCCTGAACTATCAACAAAACTAACAGGTGAGAAATCTATAATAATATTTTTGTTATTTTCATCAATTTCAGTACTAATAGCCTTTTTCATCTCTTGCATGTTACTAACATCAAATTTTTCAATATTTAGTCTGATTTTTTTTGCTTTCTCTAAGGTTGTAGTTGAAATATTCATTTGATTTCCTTTAAATTTTTATATACTATA
>JAHZJZ010000336.1 GCA_022600655.1 Campylobacterota bacterium
ATATCTTTAACTGCATCTGCGAATGTAGCTGTGCTTAATGTTAATAGTGAAACCAATACGATACTTTTATTCATAATTACCTCTTATAATTTTTATAAGCTATATTATACACCTTTTCATGTTAAAAAAATATTAGATAATAATTTTTATCTTCTTAATAGTTAAAAAACACGAAAAAAGTAAAAGTAATGAAAGTAGGTAAGAGAATGATTTTAATAAAATGGTGGAGAATAACGGGATCGAACCGATGACCTCTTCGCTGCCAGCGAAGCGCTCTCCCAGCTGAGCTAATTCCCCATTTAGTATGGAAAATTATAACTCATATTGGCTTATTTTGTCAATGAAATGACAAAAGCTTTTTGTATATATTGGTTGTTTGGGTACTCTTTTTGTAACTTTTTAAGTACAGTTTTGGCTTTCTGTTCTGAGTAGTAGTTTCCGATTAGAAGTTTGGTATAGGTCTGATTGTTCACCTTGACTTCTTTCCTTATAAGCTGATGGTCGTGCGAAATTTTGTTTAAGAGATTTCTAACGCTGTTAAGACTTTTTTGATACTTAAAAGCTCCTACTTGTATGTGATAACTATAAGTTGGTTTATCAGGGGTATAGGGAAGAGTAATTTTGGTTTTGGTTTTCTTATGTGTAAAGCTAATGGTCTCGTATTTCTTTTCTATTTTCCAACTGTTATTGGTAAGAGGTGCAGTACACCCTTTGGGAGTATTGGTTGTAGGTTTCCATATAGGTTGGTTACTCTCTGCACTGGTGTAGGTAGAACGCCATGATTTTGTTATCTCTTTTTCACTTAAGTTTTTCATGTTTTTAAATGTCAATGTAATATGTTTTTCTTGAAAACAAGGTTTCTTGACTCTCTCAAAACAGCAGTCGACCTCTCTATCTTTAGGAAGAGCTGTACGTTTCCACCGAGTACCATCACTACTATGGTAAAATGCAGGGTAGACCCCTTCACTTTGCCAATGGCTTCGAACCCAAAGTGTGCCATTAGGTGATTGGCTCAATGTCTCTATATCTTGGCGAATACTATTCTCTCCTGTAGTTTGATACCATTTTCCTTTTTTGTCAACCATTAAAGCCTTTTTTGTAACAGGAAAATTACCTTTTGAACCTATAGGAGCAAGGTAGATAAAAAAGAGTATGTTGTCATTTTGCATAATATGATGAACGCTATATTGAAGAACAGAGCCATTTTCACAACGATTGTCTCCCTTGGCTAATGCTTTACAAAGGTGCTGTTGTATAGAGGTTGGAACAGAGCTTGTCGCTAACAGTGTGTAGGTTAAAGTTAAAAAGAAAATAAAAGTTCTCATGCTTGACTCCTAATCATTTATGGTAGCTTTTTTTGAGTTAATAAACCATAAAATTGTGATATTGGGGTAAAATAGATATCGTATAAAATTGATAATTTCTCATTAACTTTAGGTTATAATGGATTTTATCAAAGCAATGAGAAAGGGATAGAGTATGAAAGTTGTTATTAATCTTTATAAAAAGCACAAGATGACGGTAGATAACTACATCATTACATCAATCAAAAATGAAGCAAAAGAGTATATTAAAAATGTTGATAAGATTTTAAAAAAGTATAAGTTCATTCAGCTCATCTATAGTGTAGATGAAAACTTTAGTCAAATAAGTCCTGTACTTTGTAGGAAAGAGTCTGAAACCGTCAATATTGGGAGTGATAAGAGTCACTATTTTGTCAAACTCCGTCTTGATGAAGATGGTTTTTATATCTCTAACCCTTATATTCACTATCGTACAGGTAAAGCAAGTATTACGGTTGTTCGCAAGATTGATGATCAGTACTATGTCTTTGACTGTAATCTCATTTTGCTGCTCGAAGAGCTTAGACTCATAGAACATAATACCATGCATGACCGATTTACACGAAGTGTCTATCTATTAGGTTCAACCATTTTAGCACTGGTTGCTATCGCACTTTTGGTTTATGGTGGCTATAAATTTATTCACATGTTTTTCACTCCCGAAGGAGGGGACTTTTTTCATGATATTTTTAAATCCATTATCTCGGTAACACTGGGTATTGCCATTTTTGATTTGGCAAAACAGATTATTGAACATGAGGTACTCTTTCACTCTTTTGCTCATGAAGAGGGACATCAGTATAAGGTGTTAGGAAAGTTTTTAGTCTCTATTGTTATTGCGCTCTCCATTGAAACCTTGATGGTGGTCTTTAAAATTGCTCTTGACGACTATACCCACATGCTTTCAGCCTTTTACCTTATGATTGGTACAACGGTTATGTTTGTTGGACTGGCATTTTATTATAAAACGATTCAAAGTAGTAGTAAATCTTCTAAGGAAGAAGAGTAGTTCAGGGGAACTACTTTTCTGTCTAATATCGCCCTAAACTAATATTGGCATCTCCTAATAATATATATTTACCTTTCCCATCTGTAGGTTTATGGATGGCTTTAACATCAAGCGTATATTGATTACCGCTTCCTCCCGAACATGGTGGTAAGTAAGCACCCTCTTGTTTTCCAAACTGAACGCCCTGATGCTCTCTAACCAGTTTAAATCCAGTAGGTAAAGTAAAAGTCTCTCCTTTAACTGATGGGATAGTTAAGCTAGAACTTCCCTCTTTGACCTCATACCCTATAGTACCGTGACCACCATTTCTCATCCCTTTAAAGGTCTCATCAGAAAAGGATAAAATCATATAGTTTGTTTGCGTTGGTAAATTGTTAATACTCAATGCAGGAGACTCTCCACCCTCTTTATTGTGGTCAGAACATACCTCCTCTTTTGGTACCGTTACTCCATCCCATTTTTTATCAATAAAGGTGATATTGAGTTTCACTTTATCTTCTGATACTTCATAGTTTTGTTTAGGTGTATCAGAACAAGCATTAAAACTTAGGAGTAACAGTATAGTTGTTAAGTAGAATCTTTTTTTCATTTTGTTCCTTCGTATAATATAAAACTATACTATAATTCAAAACAACTTTACTTTTGCATACTTTTTTTCATATCTTCAACAAACTCTGTAATATCATCATGAAGTGCCTGTAAATCCTCTTCATGCTCTACTTCATCAGCCAAAATCTCACTCACAATGTCATAGGTGACAATGTCTTTGTCTCTGGTCATATCAGCTAACTGTGAATAGACCGAAATGGCACACTGTTCCCCTTTGATGGAGTCTTCTAAAATGCTTACCACATCAAAGTTGCTTGGCTCTTCGTATCCACAGTTGGTATGGCTAAACCACTCTTGTGGGTTGAGTAGTGGTGTTCCTCCAAGTTGTAAGATTCTATCAGCTACCATATTGGCGTGTCGTAACTCATCGTTGGCGTGTTGGGTCAGTTCAGCGATGGCTGCGTCCTTCATGATGCCCTTAATCACTTTGGCTTCTATAAAGTATTGGTAATACGCCAACCACTCATCAGCATAAGCTTTGTTGAGTGTGGTGATAATTTCATTGATTTCTAAACCTTTTATAATTGAATTTCCTCTTTTTGCCATGATAAATCCTTTTTATTATTTGGAATCGGAGGCTTTAGCTCAATGCCAATGAATTAGCGAGGCTAAAGCCATCGTTTCCTTACATGCAATCTGCATTTTCGG